>NZ_JAERVL010000012.1 GCF_016745835.1 Caldalkalibacillus salinus
CGTTTCTGATGTAACCAGCGAGGCCACCTACATAGTTTTGGCCTTTAATATCTACATATTCTAGATTAACATTCTGAAGTTGACTGTACTGTGCGTAGCCAAATAAACCGACATATTCTTCTTCAGGACGGTTTACCGTGAGACCTTTTATGGTATAGCCGTTGCCATCTAAGCTTCCTGTGAATGGTTTAACTGCTGTCCCTATAGGTTCCCAGTTTTCATAACCACTGAGATCAATATCTCCTGCTAAAACGTAGTTACCATTTAAACTATTTCTAATTTGATCTAAGTCCTCAGGACTTGATATTTGTTGTTCTTCTACGGTTAAGGCTTCTCGCTCTGGTACTGTTTGTAACTGAGGATATTGTCCTGGCTCCATGACCCATACGTTTTCAAAATCCCATTCTGTGAAGGTAGACTGGGTTTGCATTTCTTCGGTGGTTTTTGGGGTAGCGCCGGTGGTGCTCGTACTCCTTGATGTGTCTTTATCGTAGAAGTTGTTAGAGTAGCTAGAACCAGAACCGTAGTTGTAGCCTACAAGACCACCATTACCCACCCCCACTGAATATGAGTTTGCTATAGTGGCCTTATATACTCGACCTATAAATCCGCCATTACTTGCATTACCTCTTGTGTCTCCAGTCGCATAGCTGTTCCTTAGGATTGAATTCGCATATATATAACCAATGAAGCCACCCACTCTTTGATCACCGGTTACATTTCCCTTCGCATAACTTCTAGCTATGGTCCCGTTAGAGCTAGATCCTACAGCACCTCCAATATGATTACCTGTCGCATTGACATCTACCACAGCATAACTATCTGCTATATTTGATTGATAAATTCTACCTACGAGACCGCCGCTGTGCCCGACGCCTTCCACTTCTCCTACAGCACCACTACTCTTAATCTCGGCACCGTTTCTGATATAACCAACGAGGCCGCCTACGTAGTTTTGGCCCTTAACATCTACGTATTCTAGATTAATATTCTGAAGCTTACTGTACTGTACGTAGCCAAATAAACCGACATAATCTTCCAGAGGGCGGTTCACTGTGAGGCCTGTTATGGTATAGCCGTTCCCATCTAAGCTTCCTGTGAATGGTTTATCTGCCGTACCAATCGGCTGCCACCCTGCACCTTCCTGATAGTCACTCAAATCTATGTCAGCCACTTGAAAGTACTTGCCATTTAGTGAGTAGTCAGGGTCTTGTCCAATCTTCGCTAGTTCTTCGGCGGAATCAATACAGATCCATTCTTCGGTCGGACGATCACTACAGATAAGCCCACCTTCAAATGTTGATGATAGATGAATGATGATTTTCTCTCTATTCTCATCATTGAAAAGCTCGGCCCCTGATTCTAGACCGGCGACAACGTTATTAGGTTCAACGGCATGCCACTCTAGATCGTCGGCCCATTGGTTTAACACCTGTGTATCATTCGTTAGATCGAGAGGTTCTTCCGCCTCATTATGATAAGGCACAATACCGATACGATAGTTCACGCTGCCCATCTCTTCTACGAATTTACGTAGGAGGTCAATGCGTTTATGGGCGGCATCTTGCACACTCGTGTCAATGGACTGATCAATGACAAAGACGAAGTCAACGTCGTTCATCTCAAACATCATATTCTCATCTCCAAGGATATACATACTAAAGTGATCGGTAACCCCAGAGACGGTCTTGTTTTCTTTGTCTATTTGAATGTCATCTATTTCTTCTAATCTATTATCTTCCGTATTCACATAATAGATGGTCAGGTCGTTCTCATCGATGTCTCCTAGTTCCTCTTCTGTATAGGACATGGTGATCGTCGCTTGCTTGATCGGGTGATCGCCTGCGTGAATTTCAATGGCTTTTCCAACGATACCAGGTAAGCCGTTCACGACTTCGTTATCCGAGAATTTTAACTCATACGGAGCGAAAGCGAACTCTAAATCACCTTCGGTCACCACGCGCACTTTCGGTTTCCCTTGCTTACTTGGGCGATGCTCCCGCAATTCTTGTCCGGGAATAATGTCCGGTCCTAACCCTATTCCTTGATTACGATCATTGCGACCAGTGAGGTCATCCGTGTGTTCATTCCCTTGACGCTCTTGAAGCTTTTGGCGTCCGGGAGGTCCAGGAGTCTCTTCTTCACTTTCTCCATCCTCAAAAAGCTCAAGGCTACGTGTGATGAGACCCTCTTCACGGTCAAGGTAGTTGAGCCCCATGTCCTCTACATCTTGGTTCGTAATAGGAATGTCGATAGCGACAGTGTTAGAAAAGTCTGACGTACCGCTATCGTTATGGGCCCGAATCCGATACGCGTACGTGCTTCCCACTTCTACCTCTGTGTCTGTGAATTCGGATGCGGTCACATCCGTGGCTAGTGGACGATAGGCCTCTTCACTTCCTGTTTCTTTTCTATAAATGGTGTAGGTGTCGATATCGTCTAATGATTGCCATCGTAAATAAGCCACGTGTGCACTGTCTTGTGGCGTAACGTATCCCACCAAGTGTGGTTCTTCAGGTGGGGTTAAGTAGTCATGAACCTCTGACGTGGTTTCATCCCCTAACCGATTGACTGCCTTCACACGGTAGTAGTAGGTGGTACTGCCATTCAGAAATGACTCGTCTATATATTGTGTCTCCTCGATATAGTCTAATTGCACGAAGGAGTCGATGACAGTGCTTCGTTCAACGATGTAAGCGTCGGCTCCTTCAACCTCTTCCCACGATAGATGAGCTTGTCCTCCGAGGATAGCCATCTCGACGACAGGTGGATCAGTCAGTGGGACTAATACTTCCATTTCGATCGGGGGAAGTTGGATCTTGTGCGTCTCTTGATGACGATCTTGGTAGCTAAAGGTCGCTTGTGGAAAGCGCACGATCCCTTCCGCTTCGGTAAATACAAACGGCAGGCTCACCTCTAGCGGTTCGATGACGCCGTCCTCTACGTGTATATCTTCAAGGTCCACGATCACTTCGTTGTCCTCGACGACTCCAACGTCCGCATCGGCAGCAAGCGTGACACCGTCCGGTACGGGAATACTCAGTTGAAGTTGACTGAAGTCTAGATCTGTCAAGAGCTCTCCTATGATAGTGCCTGTGATGTCGTTGAAAAGGCTAGGGAGGGTCGCTATGTCCTGCACGTCATAATGATGACTTGCCTTATGATCAGGATCAGTATCATCCCCTTGTCCCTCTTCATCTCCAGGTGTATAGACATCGTCGCTAACAGATTCTTCTTGCTCACCGTAGACATCCTCATGTACAGACGTTTCTTCCTCACCGTACACATCATCGATGACGGTTTGTTCATCATGGAGGGTGATGGAGTATAGCTCAATCTCCTCGAGCGTGAAGACGTCCCTCGCTTCAGCCGATAGATGGACGATGTAAGTATGCGTATACGCTGACGACGCCATCAGCTGTTCGGCTAGATCAATGCCTGAAACCCCTTCATTATTTTCCTGGGGTAGGGATTGACCCCCATTCCCGTCCATATAGTCGGCGAATGTTTCTAATAGATGTGGATAGTCATGGGTTAGAGGGGTCACCCATGGTTGATTGTCGTTGAAGCTCACGAACCCGACTTCAACATCCTGACCCCTTGCTTCAATGTGCTCAATGACACCCATGGTGCTCTCTTTGATCGCTGCTTTTTTATCCGGATCCTGATTCAGATGTTGGATATCTAGTGTGCGGTCAAAGGTAAACACCACGGCCGCGTTCTGATCTTCCTCATCTTCATCGAGAGGGTCATCAGGTAAATGTGGCAACACTGATATTTGCATCTCGGCTGTATCACCGGCCACAACATAAGGCTGATTCCAGCTACGTTCAACGAAAAATGTCTCATCTTCCGCAGCGCTTTCCCTGCTGTTTATAGTATCTAGGATGCCGCCTTGGGCAAAGGCACTATGAGGAAAAAGCAAACTAATGATTAGCGTATAAATGAGTGTTAAGTGCCCGACTCTTTTTGCTACTTTTTGAATATTGCGTTTTTTTGACATGAAAAATAAAAACCCCTTTCTTCTCATTTTGTCACCCCTACAATCATCGTCTGATGAGCGTCGCGTCTAGTGTGGAGTCTCGACTGAAACGCGCATAGATCGGTAAGGCCCTGGGCCGTTAAGCTTCGACATATCGGTTATCGAGACGACACCCAGATGATCCTTTTGTACACATTCACCCTTCCTTTTACTTTTTTAGACAATATTAAGCATAACAAAATCATAGAGGAAATAAATGAGAGAGAATGCCTAATCTTGGCGTCACTTTTTCCCGTCACTGTAAGTCCATGTGCCCAAAAAAATGCAGGAAAATAGAACTAGTGTTCGTGTGTTGTTTGCTTTTCTAAACACTGATTGCAAATTAATATAAACTGTAAAACTTTTGATATATTTTATATGTTTTGGATTTTTTTAGGCCAGAAAAACAAATACAAGCTCAAAAAAAATTTAGACTCAGAAAACAAAAAAAGCCGCCGAATATAATTCGGACAGCTCGAAGTTAAAAATGTGCTAAATCTTTTTTAAAGCATCTTCAATCGGGTCGTCTCCACCAATGATTTCAAAGACCTTATTTCTTGCTTGGGCAAGGTCTAAACAGGAGACGATGATGTGGGCTACATCAGCCCGAGAAACCGGATGATCCCTCACATCCTGAAGCCCTTCCCCAATCGTGACGGTACCTGCAGGGTCATCGAAGCTTAAAGGGCCCGGACGGACAATCGTATAGGCTAGACCGCTCTCCTGTAAGTAGCGATCAGCGACTCCCTTCGCTTCAAGGTAGTTCGCGATAGGGCCTTGGGGGTTGTCGGCACCATAAGTGCTTAACATCACGAAGCGTTCGATGTTTTCCTGTTTCGCTGCATCCACCAGTCTTTTGGCGCCTTCTTGGTCTACGGCGATCGTTTTTTCTGGTCCTGTCTTAGAACCTGATCCAGCAGCAAAGATAACCGCATCCATCCCCTTCACGGCATGAGAGAGGTCCTGCTCAAGATCCGCAACGATCGTTTCCTTTGCTCCCAACGCCTTCGACTCATCCGCTTGTGACTCATCTCTTATCATGGCAAAGGCCTCATGGTTAGGGGCCTTTCCCAATAACTGCACAATGATTCGACCTGTATGGCCGTTAGCACCTGCTACGAGTACATTCATGGTCGCTAACTCACTCCTACTTCCTGATGATGTTTATTCTTTCATATGTAAAAAAATGGCCTATAGAGACCCTAGTACTGTGGTTGATATTATCAACCTAGTCAATCTAATTAATAACCTTCCCTTTTTATGCCCCTAGCAAACGTTATGCTCATTTAAAATGCAGTCTGGTTACCAGTTGATGCAGTCGGACGAGGCGAAAAAGCAAAACCGAGCAACGACTAGACGACTATATAAAGAAAGGAAACCCTCAATCGCATCGTTGGATCGGGCTTCCTTTTGTGAATCCATCATTTTTTAATCGATCATCTTCTTGCATCATCTTCTAGTGTTTAGTCAAACCAAGACAGAAACCAAGTCATCATCTGTTGGAACACACCTTGTGTCTGCTTCTCCATTGGCATTGGTACCGCTTCTTTTGGTAACTCAGCTTCAAGTCCTCCGCCGGCTGAAGCCTCAGCTACACCTTCCGCAGCATCAAAAGGCGTTAATGCGTGTCCCTCCACAACGTTAATCATCTCATCCCCGAACCTGTCATAAACCACTTGTGCCGTTTCTTCATTAAAAGGTCTGATCCCTATCTCAACGACATTATTGATCATATCAACGCCGGCGTGGTCCATTTTAATATCTTCTGTAATATACCCGTCATCGTTGATAAAAACCTTGTTAATCTCCTCCTGCTTAGCCATTAAATCTTGCTCGGTATAATCCACAATTCTTATTTGTAGACGAGCATTCTCGCTGAGCAGCGCTTCCATGTCTTGTTTCGTTTCCTCAGACACTTCTTCTGTAAAAGACAGTACGATGGTTCCTAGCAGCCTTTCATCTCGATCAATGTGCAAACCCGCAAAAGTGCCGGGGTCGATGTTAGCATCAATATACGCTCGAAGGTTTTCAATCGTTGCAGTGTGGTTAGCGTCGATGCCGGCTGCTTCCCATTCCATTAATTGTTCGGTGAAATCCGCCTCTTCTTCGGCCTGTACTGCACCGCCTAGACACGTCCCGAAGAGCAGGGCTGTCGTTAAGACGGTCTTACCAAGAATCTGGCGTGCTTGGTCCCCTATGAATCTCATCATTTTATTGCCTCCCTTTTATTTAAGTGGTTACCAACCTTCAGTGGTACCAATGGTGTGTTTCGGCGATTCGTGTTGCGCTCTTATACTCCTAAACGGAAGCGCATACCAAAATGTTGCAAATAAAAAAACTTATCACCCTTAAACGGCAATAAGTTTCTTCAAGCGTTCAAACTCTAATTCATCGAACAAGCCAAGCACTTTGTCTGTTTTCATCGTCCAGGTACAATCATCTAGGACACACGTCATCGGAACATCACATCGTATACGTGCCAGATCACGCGATAGGTGAAGCATGTCTATATCTTGTTCAATCTTTTTACGGATGCCAGGGGCTAAATGTTCTATATTTTCTAATATCCCCTCTATTGAGCCATACTGGTGTAGCAGTTTCAATGCTGTTTTCTCACCAATGCCTTTGACGCCTGGATAATTGTCACTACTATCCCCCATCAGCCCTTTGAGATCGATGAATTGGGCTGGTGTTAGTCCTTTTTCTTCTAACAGCGTTAGGGGTGTATGCACCGCGTAGTTGGATTGGCCACGCTTCATGAGGATAACATCAATACGTTCATCGACTAACTGGAGCTGATCGTGATCACCTGTTAGAATCTTTACTCTCATGTCCTGTGCATAGCGCTTGGCCAAGGTACCAATACAATCATCAGCCTCGTAGCCCGTTACCCCTACGTTAGGCACATCAAAGCTTTCGACCGCTTTTTTGACGAGATCAAATTGCGGGACAAGTGCCTCTGGTGGCTCCTGACGATTGGCCTTATACTCAGTATACTGTTCATTACGAAACGTATGACTGCCCATATCCCAGCAACACACAACATGGGTCGGTTGGAAAGTTTGAATCGCGTCCCAAAAATATTTAATAAAGCCGTAAACGGCATTTGTCGGCATGCCAGTGGATGTTTTCATAATATACCCAGAATAGGACGTGGCGTAGTAAGCGCGAAAAAGAAGCGCCATGCCATCGACTATCATGATGGATCGTTCGTTTGTCACATACATCTCCTCCATGGACGGCTTGCGTCTTTTACTCTCGTTTAAGTAGCTTATCCTATTCTGGTAAACACGTCAAATGTGAGCGGTGTCTGTCCAATTATAACGTACTTAACCTCACGATTGACAAAATAAAAGGGCTTAAACGATTAAGCCAGCAACGTTTAAACCCCTTTACGCTGTACCGTGTTGGTATTGTTGTAGCCATTGTTGCAGATTAAGAGGATAACTTAGAGCTACTTGTTCACCCTCTTGCCCTTCCGTCAGTATAGGATAGTGCCGTATTGTGTAGCCACTGTCCTCCAGTTCAGTGATCAGTTGGGGTGGTAAATCTTCTACAATGAGCCCGATGGCAGCCGTTGAGTCAATCTGTTGTCTCTTTGACTTCGTCAGTCCCTTCCCTGTCAATGCCTTCCCTGTTGGCCCCTTTCCCGCCGATCCCTTCTCAGCAGTGATGGTAGCTTCGCCTTCCTGATGTCCATTCCGTTCATCGGTTGCAGGATACGTTTCAAATTGAAGGAGATTAATCCCCTTCTGATCAAAGCGCTGTAATACATCAAAAGAGAGTGTGAGTGTGTCTTGCTGACCTTCTATTAACAGGAAGCTAACATAGTGCGTCCCTTCCTCTCTCAGCTGATCTGGCGACACACGCCATAGCGGCTGATCTGTATCGGGTTGTTGCAGGAGATAGGCCAAGTCTTCTATGATGGCACTGGCCGTTGGAAATCTTCCAGCCCCCTTACCTGTGAAGAGAAGTGGACCCGCTATATCTGTATCTAGTTGGACCCCATTCACCTCATTCTTCACTGCGTAGAGAGGATGGTCTTGATGGATGAGCACAGGCCCTACTTTCACATCAATACCCGTATGAGTCCGTTTCGATGTACTCACCAAGCGAATACCATACCCTAATTGACGCGCAAGTTGTAGCGCCTTGTCACTCACAGTGCTGATCCCTGTTCGCTCGATGGTGTGCAGAGAGGGGGCTTCACCATAACATAGCTGGGAAAGGATGAATGACTTATATAACGCATCATAGCCTTCCACATCTGAGGTGGGATCTGCCTCAGCAAAACCGAGGTCCTGTGCTTCGCGAAGGGCTGTCTCATAGGAGAGCTGCTTCTCTTCCATTTGGTGAAGGATATAATTGCACGTGCCGTTTAATATACCATGAAAGGACTGGACGTTGTTCACACGGTTCAATTGCCGGACATGCTGTAGGATAGGGATCGCCCCGGCTACACTCGCCTCATAATAAAACTGAACGCCCCTCTGGTTCGCGAGGTAAACGAGTTCCTCCCCTTTTTCTGCTAGCAAAGCTTTATTCGCCGTTACAACATGTATCCCTCTACTAAAGGCCTCTTTGATATACAGATAAGCCGTCTCTATACCACCGATGCACTCGATGAGAACATCTAGATTCTGGTCCCATACATCGGAGATCTCTGTTGTTAAAAGCGTAGCGGGGACGTCATGGCCACGATCCTTGTGCTGATCTCTTACCAGAATCTTGACGACGTCTACAGAGCGACCTATTTGTCTTGCGATGTTATCTTGGTGTGACTGTATGGTCTCATATACGCCTATACCGACCGTCCCTAACCCTAGCAAGCCCACACGGACTGGGGACTGATCTTGTCTGCTGTGCTGTTGGGTTGGGTGTGTGTGGTGCTGTTGCCATTCATCGCTTTGTGTCTGTGCTTGGGTTTCACGCTTAACCACATGAACCGACCTCCTTCATCTATTCACTCTCTTTTTTTTCTATCTGAAGCGCGGTGAGGTCTCCTGGGTCTTCATTTAACTCCCACGCTTTTAAAACGCGACGCATGATCTTTCCGCTGATTCGGGTCTTAGGCAGTTCTTTTATCACTTCGATTTCTCGAGGTGCTGCGTGTGCGGCTAACTTTGTTTTGACGAAGTGACGTATATCTGCTAATAACGATTCGGAGTGTGTGTAGCCCTCCCGTAGGACGATAAAGGCTTTAACGATTTCTCCTCTCGTCGGGTCCGGCTTACCGATCACCCCCGCCTCCGCGACAGCAGGGTGTTCAATGAGCTTGCTTTCCACTTCAAACGGGCCGATGCGTTCACCCGAAGCGTTAATCATGTCATCGCCTCTGCCTTGGAAAAAGACGTAGCCCTCATTATCCTTATAGGCGAGATCACCCGATACATACCATTCGTCATAAGGAAAGTACGACTGGTATTTCTCCTCGTTGTTCCAGATCGTTTTCATTAATCCGGGCCAGCCTTTTCGAACGGCGAGTTGCCCAACGTGTTTCGCTGGTAGAGCCCGACCCTCTTCATCTAATATGGCGACTTCAATGCCTGGAAACGCTCTGCCCATAGAGCCTGGTTTAATCTCCTCACTAGGCAGATTGACGATCAAGAGCCCACCCGTTTCGGTCATCCACCATGTGTCATGGACACGCTTCTGCCAAACACGTTGAGCCCATTCCACGACTTCTGGGTTCAGCGGTTCACCCACGCTTAAGATATGCCGTAAATGATGAAGATTGTACCTGTGAGCAACTTCATCACCGAGGGACATGATCATTCTGAAAGCCGTCGGCGCACTGTACCACACTGTGACTTTTAATTCTTCCAAGGTGCGATACCACTCATGGGCATCGAAACGACCCGTATTCACAACAATGGGAGCACGGTTTAACCACGGCGCAAAAATCCCGTAGGAGCTACCCGTGACCCATCCGGGATGAGACGTACACCAATAGATATCATCCTCTTTGAGATCCAGCACCCATTTTCCTGTAATATGATGATGGATCATGGCTCTGTGAGCATGCAGAACGCCTTTCGGTTTCCCCGTTGATCCGGACGTATAGTGAATAATCATACCGTCTTCTAGATCGAGCCATTCTATAGGCTCATCGTTCACTTCAACTTCAGCCAACGCTTGGTTTAAAGCATAGGTGTGAGGCAAACGAGCATCATCTGGCCCCAACACAAACACTTTTTCTAGGTGAGGAAGCTCAGCGTAAGGGACACGATGCTGCAAGTCTGTATCGGTAATCAGGAACCTTGCTTCACAATCTTGCATGCGGTCCTTAACAGCTGCCTCCATAAACGCTTCAAACAACGGACCGACAATGGCGCCCGCCTTAATCGCACCTAAAATTGCAAAGTAGCATTCAGGGGTTTTTGGTAAAAAGACAAAAACGCGATCCCCTTTCTGCATGCCATGCTTTTTGAGTACAGTTGCGTATCGATCCGTCTCTCTCTTAAGGTCTGCAAAAGTAAAGGACACTGTCTGCAGACGATCTTGTTCATCTTCGGTATGCTCTGGTAGATAAATCAGGGCCGTTTTGTCCCCGTAGCCTTCCTGTACATGGCGATCGATACACTCATAGGCCATGTTAACCTGCCCCGTTTGGGCCCATGTAAAATGAGACTCGGCGTCTTTCCAATTGAATGTACGTCTACGCTCTAGGTAATCCCCGATATTAGACTCTGCTCTACTGATAAGTGTCATGTTTCTCTCCGCTCCTATCCATACACTGTGTCTATCTCTCTCTCGTTTGGCTATCACTTGTCTCTCTTTTGTACTTTTTATAGTTGTGTGGTGTTAAACCAATGTTCGTTCTAAGTCCAACCAGCCTAATATTTGTTCTTTTTGCTGAGCTAAGGCCTGGTCTCCTCTCTGACGTGGGCGAGGGCCTGAGACTTGAACATCTCGGATGAGTGCGCCAGGTTGACCATTAAAAATCAGTAATCGATCACACAGATATAACGCTTCGTCAATATCATGCGTCACTAACAGCATCGTCGAGTTGACGGATTGCCAAATCTGGAGTAGCAAGTCTTGCAGCTGCATCTTTGTAAATGCATCTAACGCACTGAAGGGTTCATCGAGCAAAAGCAGGTCTGGTGTTGTCACCAACGCTCGTGCAATGGCCACTCTTTGGGCCATCCCTCCCGAAAGTTCTTTTGGATAGTGCTTTTCAAACCCTTTTAACCCTACCAACTGTAGTATTTCGGTTGCTTGACTGACTTGTGTTTGACTGTTGCCATGCAGCCCGAATGTCACGTTGTCTAGCACGTTTAACCATGGAAGCAAGCGTGGTTCTTGAAAGATGACCCCTACTTTTTCATGCACACCATCGATGTCTTCTTGATCGATCTGAATCGCACCTGATGATGCTGGATCTAGTCCCGCTATCACTCTGAGTAGACTGCTTTTTCCACAACCACTCGTTCCTAATATGCCAATAATCTCGCCTTCGCTAGCCTTAAACGTAATGTCTGAGAAGGCTTGTGTTCCACTCTCAAACGTCCTTGTCACCTTATCTACGCTTAGCACGCGTCGTCCCCCCTTTTACATTCGTTTCAATCCAGTTCATAATTTTGACAGACCGACCCTCATAGCAACATACGCTGATCTTGCCCTCAATCCAACTGACCGATCCACACCTCAACACCCTATCCCACGTCATGTCATATGACACATATCACTTTAAGGGGATTTTCCATTACGCATGCTGATTAGAAAGATTGTCTTGCCAGTGTAACGCCTTTTTCTCGACGCGTTTGATGATGGCGTCTGTACCTTTGCCTAGGGCTGCAAATAAAACGATGCTGGCAATAATGAGTTCTGGCTTAGACGAGTTCTGCCCTAAGACTAACAAGTACCCTAAACCTTGGCTCGCCCCGAGCAGTTCAGCTGCGACAACGAACATCCAGCCTAAACCGAGGCCGCTTCTTAAGCCGACGAGGAGCGACGGTAAACAAGCGGGCAATATAATTCTTCTCAGAAGTGCTGTGGCGTTTAAACCATACACTTGACCGACTTCGATCAGCTTCCGATCCACACTCAAAATGCCACTCAGCAGATTAAGGTAAACGGGGAAAAAGACACCGACGCCAATGAGGGCGATCTTAGAATTTTCTCCGATACCGATCCATAAGAGGAACAGTGGGACCCAAGCCAATGAAGGGACAGAACGAAAGGCTTGTATGAGAGGGTCAAAAAACCATAGGGCTGGACGATATAAGCCACATATAGCGCCTAGGATGACGGCCGCTAACGCACCGACAATAAACCCTACGGCTATCCTGTACACGGTGATACCGATATGGCCCCATAGACTACCGTCACTCACCATACCTAGGGTAGCTGTGGCCACGACACTCGGTGCAGGAAGTTGGTGAGGCGCCACCCACCCAAGCTGGCACACCGACTCCCATACGATGATGAGGAGGAGTGGAAGGATGCTACCGATCACAGCCACCTTCGCCTTGCTATCCTTTCGTTGCTTGACCTGTTTCGCACCCGCCTCGGCGTCTTGACCTGAGCGTTGATACCCACTTAGTGGATTAAAAACACTTGATTTCAGACTCATCTCCACTCCCTCCTAGTGCTCTTCATCTGCAGCTGTATCGGTTGTTTCGGCTGTTTCCTGTGATGCTTCATCGTCTTCATGATCTTCACCCTCTATGACGCGTTCAGCGTAAGCGGGTTGAATCAAATTTTCGATGCTCTGATCGATGTCTGCGTCTGCTCTGATCGTTTCATCTAACTGCAGGACTTCCGCAGCGGCCACCAACGCTTCACGATGAACGTCACCTGGAATCGGTTGGGAAAAATCATTTCGTGTTTGCAGTTGATGTGTGGCAACCTCAAGATCTAACGAAGCTTCTTGTGCTAATATTTCAGCCGCTTCATCTGGATTGTCGATGGTCCATTTTCTAGCACGCTCATATAGTGCAATGACCTTATCAACGTACGCCGGATACGCTTCGGCAAAAGCTGAACGGACATTAAGGAATCCGTATGTATTGAAGTCAGGGTTTCTATAAAACAATGCTGCATCCGCTTCAAGCTCGACTCTGGCCATATGAGGATCGAGACCTGCCCAAGCATCTACTTGCTCTGAGGTTAGCGCCATCGCCCCATCTCCATGCTGTAGGGGAACAAGTTCAATATCTTCTTGGGATAAGCCCACTTCATTCAAAGCTCGTAATAAGAAAATAAATGGATCAGTGCCGAGTGTGGCTGCGACTCGTTTCCCACTGAGGTCTTCTACGCTCTGTATACCAGAATCGGCATTCGTGACGAGTGCGGTCCATTCAGGCTTAGAATAAATATATACCGCTTCGATCGGTGCATTGGTGTTAGCCTTAGAGATCAGGGCGGCTGCACCTGCTGTCGAACCAAAATCCACACTATCGCTATTGAGTAATTCAAGGGCTTTGTTACTTCCTTGACTTAGGACGAACTCTACTTCAATCCCTTCTTCGGCAAACGCTTCTTCCGCCCAGCCAAACTCTTTTAACACGAGGCTTGTCGGTGAATAGTAGGCATAATCCAATACAATCTTTTCAGGTTTATCGCTACTCGTTTGTTGCGCACACCCGGTGGCTATGACCACCAGGCATGCGACCAAAAGAAGGAACAAACGAGCACTTATGATATTTTTTTTCATGGCTCTCCACTCCTATTTGTATGTCTGTCTCCAATGTCTAGAGCTCACACGCATACGTCACAATCGTGCCTCTTAAACGTTGGGCTTCCTTATACGTGCATCGGTTGTGTACCACTTCTAAACCAGCATCTCTCGCAATTTGGGCCGCCTCTTCAGAAATGACACCCTCTTGTAGCCAAAATACTTTCGGTCTGACTTCGGCGGCCTCTTTTGCTAGTTCCACTGCGGCTGCTGGGCTTCTGAAGATTTGACACACATCGATTTTTTCGGGAACGGAACGCAGATCGGGATACGCTTGCTCACCTAGAACCTCTGTTTCTCTCGGGTTCACAGGGATGATTTTATACCCCAATCGTTGCATTTTCCTCGCTAGTCGATGACTCGGTCGGGCTGGATTACTTGATAAGCCCACAATCGCCAGCGTCTTCGGACGTTGCACCTCTTGACCGTCCACCGTTTCCCTCACGAGTGATGAATCTAAAGCCCAGCGGATCACGCCTTCATCGTTAATTAGACTGTGTTTTTTTTTTCGGCGCTGAGCCCTGTGGCCGCGAGTAAAGCTTTATCTAAGGATTGTTTTAAATCTTCAACGGATTCAATCCCAACGGACAACCTTACAAGATCTTCCGTCACCCCTGTGGCTTCTAAGTCTTCCGCACTTAACTGCTGGTGTGTCGTACTCGCAGGGTGAATCACGAGTGACTTGGCGTCTCCCACGTTAGCCAGATGTGACCATAGAGAAACGGAATCTATGAACTGGCGCCCTGTTTCTCGACCCCCTTTTATTCCGAAGTTCACGATGGCCCCGAAATGACCGTTAAGATACTTTTTCGCCAGATCGTGGGATGGGTGATCTTCTAGCCCCGGGTAGGAAACCCAATCTACAGCAGGATGCTCTTGTAGGAAGGAAGCGATCTCCTTAGCGTTATTGGCATGCTCTCTGACACGGAGATGGAGAGTTTCCAGCCCTTGAAGTAATAAGAATGAGTTAAATGGACTTAAAGCCGGTCCCATATCTCTCAGTAATTGCACCCGTACCTTAGTGATGAAGGCGAGTGTGCCGAAGTCGACAGCATAGCGTACACCATGGTAACTATGATCCGGTTCTGTGAATCCTGGGAACTTCTCACTATTCCAATCGAAGCGTCCCCCATCGACGATCAAACCACCGATTGATGTCCCGTGTCCGCCAATCCATTTGGTCGCTGAGTGAACCACGATGTCTGCTCCCCAGCTAATTGGACGGCATTGATACGGTGTGGCAAACGTGTTATCAACAATGAGAGGGATACCCGCTTCATGCGCAATATCGGCTACTTGCTCTACGTCTAACACGTTCAAACTTGGGTTCCCGATAATTTCGGAGAAGATCGCCTTTGTTTGTGGTGTAATCGCCTTGCGTACGTTCTCTGGGTCACGATCATCGACAAAAGTGACCTTGATTCCGTATTTGGGCAACGTATTGGCAAATAGGTTGTATGTACCCCCGTACAAGTTAGTGGTTGAGATGATCTCATCGCCAGCATGTGCAATATTTAAAATAGCCAGCGTAATTGCCGATTGACCTGATGCGACAGCGAGAGCTCCTACGCCATCCTCTAGTAACGCTATACGCTTTTCTAGCACGTCTGAGGTTGGATTCGTGATTCTCGTATAGATGTTGCCCGGCTCTTCAAGTGCGAACAAGCTTTGCGCGTGGTCCGTGTCATGGAAAACATAAGAACTCGTTTGATAAATCGGTACGGCTCTAGATCCTGTCGTAGGGTCCGGTGCTTGCCCTCCGTGTAAAGCTAAAGTCTCTATTCCGTAAGTTTCGTTGTTTTCTTCACTCATGATAAAATCCTCCTTTGGAATTTTAAAAAATGTAAATCTTCTTCATAGTGGAAATGGGCCTCGACTATCCTTATCTTCTGAATCTTGGAAATGTTCTGTGTTCAATTTGTATGGTATGTTCTCCCGTTCTCCGTTCTCCCCACCTCCTAAAATATAAAAAGCCCTTCACTCAAATGAGAGAAGGGCTAGTATTCATGACTAGATAAAATCTAGTTATCAATGCTACCGTTCATCTCATCTTCGGAGTGGATCAAATCATCCATCACTCTGAAATTGGCACCGGGCATTAATCGTTAATGCTGGTTGCCGAGGTTTCATAGGGTCAGTCCCTCCACCTCTCTGGATAAGATATAGCGTGTATGAAGTTGTTCACAATGTAAAGTTGGTCTTGATGTTTAATCGTTTGTGTTTTGAAATGTTGATACTAATCATATATTGAATTAAATTGGGTGTCAATACTTTTTACAAAAAATATTGACAGTCATCTTCCTCTCCCTGTAACAGGCCCGCAGGTCACAGGGTCTAAGGTGTCCTTTATCTAAGAAAACGGTGGTTTGCTATATCAGCCACCACTTCCCGTGAGCGGAAAAATGCGTTATCGGCGAGTCTAGGGTTATAGAAATACAACGCATCTCCAACATATTCTGTACCAGCAAACACTTCCCGAGCGGCGAGATAAGCTGTTTCACTCGGTACTGCAGAGTGAAATCTGCCGTTTCTTACAGGGGTGAATTGATTCGGCTGGTAGATCACGTCTCGAATACTATTAGGAAAATAGGCACTCTCTACACGGTTCATGACGACGTTACCAACAGCAACTTGTCCCTTAAAGGGTTCATAGCCTGCCTCAACGTAGATGATGCGTGCTAGGAGTTCAAGCTCTTTCTCATCAAGTTTATTTTCCGTGACTTGAGGAATCACGACTCTCAGTTCTTGCCCCGCTTTGAGGATCTTACCATTTTCATAATCCTCTAGCGCTTGCAATAATTCTTCTTCTGTTAGCTTGTCCTCTTCAGCGCTCTGTTCATCCTCGGACGCCTGGTTCTCTTCAGATTCTTGATCCTCTTCTGTTCTCGGTTCTTCTTCTGATCCTTGGTTATCTTGTGATGTTTGGTCCTCATCTGTTTCTTGTCCATCTTCAGACGTTTGGTCCTCGTCTGTTTCTTGTCCATCTTCGGACGTTTGGTCCTCATCTGTTTCTCCATCTTCAGACGTTTGGTCTTCATCTGTTTCTTGTCCATCTTCAGACGTTTGGTCTTCGTCTATTGCTTGTCCATCTTCAGACGTGCCGTCGCTCTCTTCTGTCCCATCACTCTCTTGGTATGACGGCTCACCATTCACCGTTGTATCATCTTCTTCTGTGGTATCCTCAGCAGCGATTTCTTGCTCTTCCTCCTGGTTCTGATCTAAGTTAACGGCGGCCACAGACGCTTGAACATCATGTATATCGTTCCGTTCTCTCAGTTCATCGATGGGGATATCAACCGCTTCACTAATCTCTTGTAATGTCTCCCCTTCTTGCACAACGTGTAACGGTTTATCTATGATGTGTACCCGCTTTTTGTCTCTTTCCCAATAGACTTTTGCGTGTAACAGTTCAGCCACATGTCTCACAGGAAGGTATGTTCTTCCGTCATGAAGAAACGGAGCCGCATCGAGAATGTACTCTTCACCGTTGAATTTAATGATCTTACTATCCAGTGTGAATGTCATTTGGTCATCTGCCTGAGAAGTAATATGTAACGAAGAGGTCGCTTGTTCCCACTCCATTACAGCCCCTAATGACTGCGAGACAAAGCGGACGGGGACAAACAATCGGCCATCTCTCAGCATGATCGGATCGTCTGCAGCCACCTCCTCACCGTCGACAACAAACATTGTCTCCGCCAGTTCATCAGTTTGAGCAAGCACCAGTGTTAAACCACTAATCCCAGCTCCAATTAACAATATTAATAATAAAACACGTGTATGATGGTTCATGTTATCCTCCTAAATTGTACATAAAAATTATTTTATAAATGAATCGAAGACATTGTACCACAACCATTCGAAACTCTTAAATTCCTTTTGTTGGTCTTTTCTATAATAGTGTCTAAACTCCCGGATAAATAGAAATTATTAGCATTATTGCCAACAAAAAAAGGAAAGAAAACATGCCTTCTCTCCTTTTTACTTCACTTTACTTTTTTATTCATATATTGGTCTGTCCCCCATATACATGGATGATAAAGGGGGAACTTATATGACGATGGGAACCAGTTATGTTGAATTTTTTGGATTTTTTATCTTTTTCTTGATCGTGTGTGGTCTTGTGGCTCTCACTATGGCGCGAGGAATTCGTCAAGATTTTGCCATGAAGTACGATTATTATTACTTGTGGTATGAGTATGCCGATAGTGAAGAGGAACTTCTCAGAAAGATCAAAAAGACATACTAATGCGGTGATGTGGCTATATCCGTGTCACTCATGTCGATCGACCATAGGGTTCGTCAACCATGGACACGGACAAGCCTTAGTACTAAGGTTTTAATGGTGCTGCGGTTTTAGTTTTGTTGACGTCTTTGCTTTTTTAACCGTTCGTTCACTTGTTGTTGAATGCGTTTTCTTTTCCCTTTTTGTTCCTGTTTCTTCTTTTCCATGGCGATCTTCTTTTTATAACCCGGTTTAACTTTTTTGGGTTTGTGCTTTTGCTTCGGGTTAGCAGATGAAGGTTTTGACGCTACTCCCTTTTTCGCTGAGCCCTCTCTTCCACTTTGTTGATGTTCGGATGGGTCCTTGTCCGTCGTTCGAACGTTTTTAGATCGTGTGGGTGCATGCTTATGTCTTTTTCGGGGCTGATGACCTTCTTGTTTTCTTTCCGGAAGGTCGAATACACCCTGCTCTGATGATAGTATTCGCTCTTCTATCGGTTGGCCAATAGCAGATTCAATTTTACGCATAATACTTTTTTGTTTTGGAGAGACGAAGGAGATGGCCACCCCTTCTTCATTCGCACGACCCGTTCTCCCCACACGATGTATATAGCTCTCTGTGTCTGAAGGGAGATCAAAGTTGATGACATGTGTCACGCCTTCGACATCGAGTCCTCTTGCGGCGATATCCGTACACACTAAATATTGAAACTTCATGTCCCGGAAGTCCTTCATAATTCTCTCTCGTTTATTTTGGGAAAATCCGCCGTGTAAGGCCTTAGCCTCTAATCCTAAAGATTGCAGATCATGGGTGATCAGCTCTACCCTTTTCTGTGTATTAACGAAAACAATGCACAAGAAAGGCGTTATTTTCTCCACCAGGTATTTGAGATGATCCGCTTTCTCACTTTGATTAATGACATAATAATACTGACGGACTTGCTCTGACGTTTGTTGTGTCCCTATACGGATGTGAGGGGGCTGATGCATAAACCGATGAGCGAGTTGTTTGACCCGGTCAGGCATGGTGGCTGAGAACAACAGCGTTTGTTTCTGAGTCGCCGTATTGGCTATGATCAGCTCGACTTCTTCTTGGAATCCCATTTCCAACATTTTATCCGCTTCATCTAGAACAAGTGTGTGAATTCGACCAAAGTGCAGTGTCTCCCGTTGCAAGTGATCTAAAATACGACCAGGCGTCCCCACGACGATATGTACATTTTGTTTAAATTTATTGATTTGAGCTTGGATATCTCTACCCCCGTGTAGGCAGACGGTATGAACGTCCATATAGCGGCTCAAATCTCTAATATCTTCGGTGATCTGAATGGCCAACTCCCTGGTTGGCGTCATGATGAGGGCTTGTATATCCTTCATCTCAGGGTCTATCTTCTCAAGAATGGGGATGACAAACGCCGCCGTCTTCCCTGTCCCCGTTTGTGCCTGTCCAATTAAGTCCTTCCCCTCTAAGGCAAGTGGCACCGTCTTCTCTTGAATAGGCGTTGGCTCCTTAAAATATAAATCTTTTATCGCTTTTAAAACTTCTTGTTTCAAACCAAAAGTATGGAATGTATTCATGATTAACATCCTCCCTAAACCTAAGCAAACCAGCAGAAAACAGTCACGCGAACTGTTCTCCCATGTGAATACCTTTTCTATGATTTGTCCGTTTCTTCTGTGCGTATGATCCCTAGCGCTCTCTCCTCAGCAGGGATACGAATGAATCGTAAAACGAAAGCGTTAAGGATCGTAAACACAATCAGTGTAAAATAAGCTTGAAAAATGAATGGTAAGGCCAATATCTCCGTCGCTACAACCACATAATTAGGATGCTTGAGGTAACGATAAGGCCCCTTTTTCACTAGTGAATGGTCCGGTAAAACCATGATTTTGGTATTCCAAAACCTTCCGAGTGACGTTAAACTCCACACCCGTAAACCTTGGGCCACAATAAAAAGGATAAAGGGTAAAACCCACCATGACGCTAATTCACGTTGATGATACTGCACCTCAGTAATGAGCGATACAAAAAATAACAGATGCATGGCCACAATGAGTTTATAGTGCGCTTCTCCCACCTCATATCCACCTTGTGACCGAATCCATTTTTCATTTCCTTTGGCCACTTGAAGTTCCACACAGCGCTGCAACACAACGATGGCGATGAGTATACTGAAAAACATGATGTTCCTCCTTCCTTCTCAACTTGTCCACTCGACGAGCAATAATTCGGAACTGAAACCTGGCCCTAGGGCGGTTATGAGTCCCAAATCTCGTTCACGACGTACACTCTCCATAAATTGTTGGAGCACGTATAAGACTGTTGCAGAGGACATGTTGCCGTACTTTTTTAGAATGTCGGAGGAGGTATCAATCATCCATGGTTCAAAGCCTAACGCATGCTGGTACGCTTCTAGTACTTTTCTTCCACCCGGATGGGCCACGAAGTGTCGGATAAAAGAGACGTCTAGCCCGAACTGCTGCAAAAATTCTTCTATATTAGGTTTTAACCATTGTCTAACGATATGAGGAATGTCTCTGGAGAATACGACTTGCAACCCTTCGTTGGTCACATTCCAACCCATGACCCCCTCTGAATGAGGCATTAGGGTGCTTTCCGCTCCTCTAATATAAGGATAAGGACGGGACTGTAACATCTTCATATCCGTATCGTCACCCACGATAAGGGCACAAGCGACTCCGTCTGAAAATAAAGAACTCCCCACAAGGTTACTCTTAGATTTATCATGATGTAAAAACGTTAAACTACACAGCTCTGTTGTCAATACGAGCACTTTCGCTTTGGGATAAGCGAGACAGTATTCATAAGCTCGGGCTAAACCTGCTGCGCCACCCGCGCACCCGAGACCCCAAATTGGGATACGCTTCGTATGTGGATGGAATTGAAGTTCATTCATGATTTTTGCTTCAATACTTGGCGTGGACAGTCCTGTACTAGAGATATAGATGATCGCGTCTATATCCTGTACATCAACTGCCGTTTTCAGAAATGTGTCATGCGTTAAGCAGGACCGAATGGCGTCACATCCGAAACGTGTGGCTAGTTCTATGTACATATCATTTTTGGCTTGCCAATCGTGCGTTTCTTTTAACCAGCTTAACGGGACCGCTAATGAACGGGTGTGAATCTGACCGTTCTCAAAAACGGTAAGTAAGCGATTAATATCATCAAAGTGATCTTCAAATAGCTCTCGGGCCAGATCTAGTACATCCTCTTGTTTCGTCAGGAACGGTGATTGGTACGTTCCGACGGAGACGATTCGTGGCATGGTGAACCTCCCAATGAACGATCAGTCTATACGTTGCTTCGTTTTCATAAACGTGATTGTATAAACTTTAGCTTACCCTATGTGAGGGCGCTTCACTCATGACCACAGATGATCTTTCACTCTTTATAACATACTGTTATCGTTGAGAGCCCTTCTGTTGAACGGCATCCTTCACCATTTCGGTCGTGACAAACTGACGGTGCGGTACAACCTCTTTTTGAGCCAATGTCTGTATCTCTCGGGTCACCCGATTAATATGTTCAACGGTAAACGATTCCCCTCGACTACAGCGGTCAATCGCTTCCTGAATATAACGTTCCCGCTCTTCATCTAATGCTAAGAAGCGTTGCAAGGCTTCGTTCTGTCTTCTAGAATGTGCGGATATAGCACGATGTACACTCATTTTCATTCCTCCTAATATATATAAATGAGGGAGGTGGTTAAATGCCTAAAATGAACGGTACGTCCCAGTCACCAGACCCTCAGACACGTTTCAAACTCACACATCTATCTAAACATATAGCATACACCATGAAAGAGAAAATAGGAAGTCTTGCCCATCAAACGCTCAGTGTGTTAGGGGGCGATCATCAGGCATTAAAAATCGATCCTCAAGCGATTCAGCACATCGAGCAGGGATTGACGAGCCAACTGAACCATACGAAGAACGCTTCAGACCTACATTTGGCGCAGACAAACGCGTTCAGTGAACAGGACAATCTTGTTATCGCGAGGATTAACGAGCAGGTCCGCACATATAACCGTAACAACGTCACACGCACAGCAGCTTACCTTGATTTTTATAAGCAGCACCCCGAAGTGCACTGGGCTTTTTTGGCTCATATGGTTTCTAGGAATGGCGGTTGGAGCATGACCGATTTAAAAGGCGCGTTGTTGTTTCGTATTTTATCTCAACAAAAACAAAAGGATTTCTTCTCTTTCCTAGAACGGTGCAACGCCTATATCTTTCAGGATGCCTTTCCACAATTGTTACTCTATGCTGAGAGTAAAAAGCGTCAGAGGCCTATGTTTCATTTGTTACCATCGTTCCACGTATCAGCATTCATGCGACCGATTTGGGCCTACTTTTATGAAAAACGGTCCTCCGCACTCCTGACAGTGGCCATGATTATGAATGAACAACAATACATTGAAAAAAGAGTGGTACAGCACCCTTATTACAAAGAAACGGTACTAGACACACTCGCTTTTCACCTGCAGGGCTTGTTACAATTGACGAACGTCGTGTTTCCTTATCATACGTCACTCTTCTCCTCCTCTACGTTCACGCGTTTAGGAGGTCAGACGATTCAGGATTTCAGTCAGGTGTCAGAACGTATTGACGTAGGGAAGCGTTTGTATGGTTTACTATTCGGGCCACAGGTGGTAAGAGAAGGTGCGATCTCATTCGCAACCCAAACACCACACACGGGCTCTCGCATGGATTTTTGGTCTGAGGTGTTCACGTCACGTCGGGTGTCTTCCCCTTCTGAGCCCTATGGTGAAGAAAGGCTGATCGGCTGTAAACTGAAACCACAGGCACCCCCACTCTATAGTCCTGCGCTCACCGACGTTTGGCCCGATATACGGCTCTCTCCGCCATCACGAGAGGATTGGTTTGATGCACTAGATGTAACGGATGTGACCCAGCACTTAAGAACAGTCAAGCCAGTGAGCGGTTACGATATGACAAGCGGTTTTTGCAGAGGGTTGAAGCGATTGGAGTGGGCTGTTCTAGCTCAACAGTTTGTCAACTGACGCGTGAACGGCGTATACTTTTATAAAAAAGGAGAATGAGTATGCACATTTATGTTGATGCGGACGCATGTCCCGTAAAAGATGAGATTATTGACGAAGCAAAAAAAGCGAACATACCCGTGACACTCGTGCGCAGTTTTGCTCACTACAGTCCCACCAATCCAGAAGGCGTTCATACCATTTATGTAGATACAGGGGCTGATGCTGCCGATTATCGCATCATGAAAGAAGCGAGGCAAGGTGACCTCATTATCACCCAAGATTATGGGCTTGCCGCATTGGCTTTAGCTAGAGGGTGTTGCGCTCTACACCATCTCGGTTTCCAATATACAGAAGAAAACATCTCCTCTCTACTCGATACGCGTTATTCGCAGGCAAAGGCGAGAAAAAGCGGTCAAAAAACAAAAGGACCTAAACCCTTCACTAAAGCGGATCGTGAAAGATTTAGGTCAGCGTTACGCGCATTGCTTTAACGGTATCTGTCATATTCCTCTTCAACGACTTTTTGTACGATTTTCGTTTCTTCTTCTATCGGGTCCTGCTCGGCTTCCTGACGGGATTCGTACTTTGGCAGTAAGGCATCTACGGCCCGCTCTTCTGGTTCTTCGCCAGACAGGTGCCCGTCTGTTAGTAGCGCTTCTAGGTCCTTTGCCATCCTTTTTCTTCTTTTTCTCCTTAACCACATATCGCATGCCCCTCCACTGATCAGTCCATCTGTATTTTTCCCTCTTCGCTCAAAATCATGCTTTTTCCTTCCTCGAGTATGACGACACGCTCTCGTTGCTTAAGGTCGGAAAGAAGATCAAAGAGTACCTCAACCGATTCAACATAATGGGAAAAAGTGTGGTGGTGTATAGGAATGAGAAAGTGCGGGTTAAACCATTGCATCATTTTCACTGTATCAGACGCATTCAGGGTTAAGCGCCCAAGCGGACCAGCCTCTCCCTCTGCCCCCATATGAGGGACTAAAACATCCGGTTTACCCAACTTATGACTAATATTCCTCATACCCTCAAACCATACGGTGTCTCCTGTCCAGTAAATGTTGTGCGTGTACGGGGTACTACGATTGGTACATGAGAGCCAGTAGCCATTAACGACGCCCAAATCCCGATTCAGATGGTCTGAGTGGGCATGGCGTGCAGGGACAGCGGTCAGCGTCACTTCAGCACCGTTCTTATAAAGCGGGCATGCTTGCCACCAGTCCAAGACCTGTACTTTTTCATACCCTCTGGCCTTTAACTTTGGTGCGTCATAAGAGGAAACGATCATGGGGATGGTTTGTGGCAATTGAGACTCTGCAGCAAGGTCAAAGTGATCACTATGTAGATGACTAAGCAGGACCAGATCTACCTCCTCAATGTTAACCTTCTTGAAGGGGACATGGCGCTTGACTGGCGCGAGTGCTTCCCCTGTAGCAGGATCATCTGTCATAATAAAGGCCAAATCTCCTTCGCCAAACACCGGGTCCGTTAAAATCCGTAAGTCTCCTACCTCTAATAAAAAAGTAGGCCCTCCAACCCAAGTGAACTTCACCATTTCATTCCTCTCCCTTAGTCACTTTTTATGGTTACGCCTACTACACAGTATATGAGGGTTTGAGACCCTATGATGAACCTTTTCGTTTTACTCCAGTTCCCGCCATTTCAATATCACTTTAGACATGCTTTGTGTTTTAGCACAATTGAAGCACTTATGTATCACCCTTAAGTAGGGTGTTAACATACTGAATCTCATCCTTATGCGTGTAAGTATCTGACTTGGGTGTTTCTAGCACGCACGGTATGGTTTGCATCACATTGGCGTTTAACATTGCACGAAAGGCAGCTTCACCGATCTCACCCTTTCCTACATTGGCATGTCGATCCCGATACGATTGTGTTGGATATCGGGAATCATTGAGGTGGACCACTTTTAAATCTTCAAAAAACCCGAGTTCAGAGCCTTTCTCTACTACCTCTTCCCAATTTTCACCGTTCCAAATCCCGCTGGCAAAAGCGTGGCAAGTATCTAGACAAAAACCGATCTTAGAAGGATATTGACACAGCTCTCTCACCTGTACCAGTTCTTCTAGTGTGGTTCCCATTTTTAGGCCTTGTCCTGCATTATTTTCTAGTAGTAATAAGGTGTCGCCTTCCCATGGTTCAAGGATGTCATCTAGCATGCTGATCATCATTTGGTACCCTTCTAAGGGATCATCACTATGGTGTTTGCCAAAGTGAACAACGATACCGATCGACCCGCAAGCGTCAGCGATATCTAAATCATTGCGGATGGAGTCGATCATGCCTTGTCTATCTTCCTCTCTGTCTACACACAGACTGGTTGGGTACGGGGTATGTGCAACGGACACTAATCCTTTCTCTTGGCAAAAAGCGGCGCAACGCTCAGCATCCTCCCGGTTAAAGTCTTTGATTTGTATACTTCGAGGATTTTTAGGAAAGTATTGAAAAGCGGTGGCGCCAATGTCAAACGCATGTGACGCGGCACCATAATAGCCATGACGTATGCTCACATGTGAACCTATCTTCATTGCGGGCCCTCCGTAACACTCTGTCTTCTGTAAATGCTTTACCTCTACTCAGTTTATTTTTAATAGACCCCATGCAAAGGTAAGCCTTTGTGGTTAGCGTTGTTACGTTATAATATGTTTAGCAATAACCCCTTTTATGCAATGCGAGATTCAATGTGGGATCCCTTTAGTGTCCCTTGACCTTTCTTTTGAGTTCTTTCGGTCCTATTCCGTTCTATTGGTTCATTGATTCTGTAATAAATGCGATTGTAAGTGCTCTTTTAGTTGGTCCTTATATGTGTTGATTGAAAAAGTTAGATTCATTGCTGAATGTATAGAAAATGTAGGTAATTGCTTAAACCCACAATACTCGAAAGTTTTGTGGATGGGAAACAGGACTTGATCTTCGTTATACCCATCCAAAAAATCACTTGATGAAGCACTAAATTCTTTCTGTTTGGCTCCCCATGAAACCGATAGCATATATGCTTTCTCTGTTAATAACCCCCCACGCCCGAACTGATTCGATTTCGTAAAAAACACCTCTGGAATAAAGACATGGTCCATGTATGTCTTTAAAACCCCAGGTACATTGAACCAATAGATAGGCGTTTGTAGCACGACGATGTCAGCCCATTTGAATTTTTCAATTTCCTCTTTCACTTGGTACCCTTTAACAACATGGGTCATTTTAATATTAAACTCTCGACAACATACATCTCTTATCGTGTTAATCATCGTTGTATTTAGCCTTCCTGGCGCTCTTTCAAATGGTTCATGTCCATTAATGAGTAAAAGATTTCTCATCTTTTTTTTCCTCCTCCTAGTTGAATATGTTATACCATTACTTTAAACTCTTTATTATCATCGTTAAAGATGATATTTGCGATCGTTTCAATCGAAAATAATGATCAATTGGAGGTCAAGCATGGATATTAAACATTTGAAGACATTTTTAGTGGCATGTGAAACCATGAACTTTACTAAGACCGCCGACAAACTTCAATATGCACAGTCTAGCGTGACGGCTCAAATAAAAAGCCTCGAACAACAACTCAATCTCCCCTTATTCGAACGTTTAGGAAAAAAAATCGTGCTCACACAGGCCGGCCACCGATTAAGACCATACGCCTCACAAATTGTGCACTTAACGGAGGAGGCACAAACGATGGTACAAGCAGAACAAAAAACAGGGACGATTAAAATTGGCGCTCAAGAAAGTCAATGTACGTATCGTTTACCGCGTTTGTTGAAGGATTTTAAAGCCAAATATCCAGCTGTGAATTTAATCTTCAAGCCTGCTCATTCTGATGAAACGGCCACAAAAAGCCTATTAGAAGGAGAGACTGATCTAGCTTTTATTATGGATACCCCTAAACCGAATCCGTATCTCAAAACAAAACCATTGCTGCAAGAACGATTAATATTAGTCGCTTCCCCTTCCAACCCCCTTGCTCAAAACGAAACCATACTACAGGATGATTTACGAAATGAAACGATACTGTTTACAGAGGTGGGTTGTTCGTATCGCAATATATTTGAAAACGTCCTGTACACAAATCAAATGGCACCAAAAAACACCTTAGAATTTGTAAGCCTTGAAGCGATTAAAAAATGTGTCACAGCGAACTTAGGGATCGCGATGCTACCTGAAATGATCATAGAAAATGAGTTAAGAGAAGGGCTTATGGTTGAACTAAATTGGGATATACAACTGCCACATTTAACCACACAAATGGCGTTACACAAAAACAAGTGGTTATCACCACAATTAGAAGATTTTATTATTATGACGGAGAATCATTTTGCAACACTCCGTTCAGCTTCGGCTCAGCCATGGAAGTGAAAGTGGCCCTGACGAGGATGATGACACGACATGCTCATCAAACTTTTGGTATGTTAACATAAAGATGAAATCTATACTTAGCATGACCATAAACACTTGAGGAGGATCATGAATGAATGATGAGTTTAAGGATGCTTTTGATGCATTCGTACAAAAGTACGCTGAATTATTAACGGGACACCACGATGAGGAAACGATTGAAAAGGTGAAGTTATTCGCTCTGTATTCACACATCAACAAAACGATGCCAGCGCTTGCCAAGCATTGGGTATCTGATAATCCTGCGGCCAAGGAGGAAGTGAAGAAGATTTTTGCAGACATTCAAAAGATGAATCAAGAACACAAAAGCACCCCTTAGGTACCCTCATGAGGGTACCTGGGTCTTGGGGCAAATCCCTGGTGTCTTTTATTTGTTCTTGACTCATTTCTTATTAATTTGAGACTAATTCAAAGCGCTCCGTTATCTCTATACTGTCCTTAACAGATTGAACCATCGAACAGTTTTTACGTGTGACATTGAGCGCCTTTTCTAATTGCTGTTCCGATAAACCTGCGCATGCGACCCGGAAGTGAAGATGGATTTTTTGAATCTCTTGGGCGCCTTGTTCGTTTCGAGTAACCTCAGCCTCCACACTGATATCATCAACCGTGTATCTTTTTTTCTCTAATACTTTACGCAATACACCACCACTGCAAACAGCGATGGAGGATACCATAAGCTGATAGGGACGGTAGCCGTAAGTCTCGTCCCCAGATATATGTAACTCCCCGTATTCTAACTGTGTTGTGAAGCCATTCGGTTCTTTCATTTTAAAATGCATTTATGAGTCCTCCTTTTGCATGAGCTTTCTGACCTCTGGTTTGGGATGCCAACAGTTAAATTGGTAATGAGGTTTTGTTTCATAGCCTAGTCGTTCACAATACATCCGTCTCTGATCACGCTCTTTTTTGGTTCTATAATGAACGCAAGAAGCACAGCAATGATATTGTCGCCCCATACAACCCCTCCCCACTATTATAGGTGTATCATAACATAACGGCTCACTTCATGTCGCTTCTCAACGTCGCTTCCTAACCAATAGAAAAAGCATGCCCCTCGTGGACATGCTTACTTTTCTGATTATTCGTCTGTGGCTGGGACGTTAATACTAAACGTTTCTTCTACTCCGTAAGGCTCGTGATTGTTATGTGCCAACTCAACTTTGACTTCATGATGCCCTGGTTCTAAACCTTCCCAGGTATATGTTGTCTCAAATATCTTGGATACCTTTTCGCCATCAATGTATAAGTGGATATGACCTTGGCCCATTTGATCGTCTTGGTCCATCTGCTCGAGGCTTAAGTCGACATTCTGAAGTTGAAATTGAAGATTTAACGTGTCATCCACAACTTCGTACGCCACATTCATGCCGATATTCTCCTCTTGGGCTGCCATATCGGAAGCTTCAATTGACTCCATTTCATCCTGCCCCGTCAGTTGATCCGTATTTTGCACAATATAGTTAATCGCTAAGAGTACAAGTAGAATGGTTAAATAACGGGAGACAAACCCCTTCCATCCTCTTGCTAGTAGCATTTTTAGCATGAAATCACCTCGATGTACTCGTTTAGCCACAGTATAGGTTATCAATGTTTGATTTATACACGAATAAGCAGACTAAAAGGACATCGAGATGATGACTGACTATCACAAGGGTTATCGATCTTGAATGGTTTGCACACCTGCCGGGAGCTGCGGTGGAACATATTCGATTGGCTCCTCAAATTCAACATAATCTAAGTTGACCATGAGAAGCAAATAGTGTCGACCTGTTTCAGGATTTGATAGGATGATATGATCTCTTCCTGCCGCCTCAATCACGCCTGTAAATACCCGTGCAGGCCATTCCGGGTTATACTCAAATGTTTGATATACTCTTGCCATCTTGCCCCGGTTGAAGCGTAGAATATTTTCAACATAGGACTGTTCAACGGGAAGCATCCCGTCAGGTCCGACTTGTGGCGCTTGAGTCCCTTGCACTTGACTTGGTGTTTGACCGCCCATTTGGCCTTGCATCTGACCCATTTGCCCCGGCATCTGGCCCATCATTTCACCGGGCATTTGGCCCATCATCCCACCGGGCATTTGGCCCATCATCCCACCGGGCATTTGACCCATCATTTCACCGGGCATTTGGCCCATCATTTCACCGGGCATTTGGCCCATCATTTCACCGGGCATTTGGCCCATCATCTGGTCCATTCCGGGTCCCATTTGCTCCCCGAACGGTCCTGAAGCACCACTCGGAGTGGGCACCTGTAATTGAGTTGGGAATTGTGGCGCAATCATAGATCCTTGATCACCCATTTGTGGTTGATTCATCTGTCTCTCATTTTCTTTTTCACTCATGATGTACCTCCTCCAAAAGCATCAAACTTCAACTTAATACACGTTATACACGTCTGCGCATTCTGCTTCATCTGGTTGGTAGAAGCAATGTGCTTTGAATCTACCTACATTCCACTGTCCAAACCATTGGTCAGGACAGGGGCCGTCGGGACGAAAGAACCATAGTGAGAATTCCGCTGGTCTAAAACGTTCACCATTAATGACCCTCTCAGCTAATCTTATTTCTTTTTGTCTCGCCTTTTGGTAGAAATAAGGTTTCTGTACAGCCTCATAACCACCTGGCGTTTGGAAAACCATACGTTCGACACTATTAATATCTTCGAAATCCAGACAACGGACCCGAACGCGGTTGACACCAACATTGGCCACCAATAACATTCCGAGTTTTCCTTCTCCCTCTGCTTCGGCACGTATAAGTCTTGCTAGTAACTTTCTATCATCAGCATTTGCCTTTATCACTGCCATGGCCTCACCTCAAAGATGGTTTCACTACAATATATTCCACCTGCCCAGATTCGTTAATGTTTTTTACTCATTTTTATAAACAAAGCTCAACACCATTGCTAAACAAAAAGCCCTTCATGATATGGCCACTTGCCCCGGCTCTTATCATGAAGGGATGTTGTGTTCTTCAATTACCTTTGGTCATTAAGCTTTAGGCACAATGAGTTGATTTAATTCCGTCCCCAGTTCTTTTGAACGTGCTGTGGCACGACGAATACATGCTCGAACAGCTTGATCGAAATCATACTCTCGTAACGTGTCTAACCCTGCTTGTGTCGTGCCATTGGGACTCGTCACCTGTTCTCTAAGGTAGGCGGGGTCCTGTTTCGTTTCGAGTAACATGTTCGCTGCCCCAATAAGCGTTTGTAGAATCATTTCCTTGGCTTGCTGCTCACTTAAGCCCACATCCCGACTACCTGCCATCATGGCTTCCACTAAGTAGTAGATGTAAGCAGGTCCACTACCTGATACCCCTGTAATCGCATCTAACTGCTCTTCCTCTGTAACAATGACGATACCGATGGATTCGAAAATCTGACGAGCTATTTCTACGTGTGCTTCTGTCGCATACTGGCCACGGCATAGCCCTGTAGATGATAATCCTACGATGGCAGACGTGTTAGGCATCGTGCGAATGACCGGCGCCTCATGCCCCAGAAGGGCAGATATGATACTCGTTTGGACACCTGCAACCACCGATATGACGAGTTGATGCGGACTGGTATAGGGACGTATATCGTTAAGAGCGGACGCGATATCCTTTGGTTTCATCGCGAGGATTAATATGTCTGCTCCTTGTATCGATTGGTGTTTTTGTTCGTTATCGCCAATGATACCAAAATTATAAACGAGCTCATCTAGGCGAAAACGGTCTTCTTTGTTTGTTACCGCAATCTGGCCTGGCTTGACGATCTTCTGGTTGAGTAACCCGCTGACAATCGCCTCAGCCATCGCGCCTGCGCCAACAAAACATATCTTTTTATCCATGCCTCGTTTCCCTCCACATGTCATTTATTTATTGACTCTAATGTGATATAAGTATACTGTCAACTATTATTTTATTCTTGCGCATTATTTATCCTAGGAGAGGACGGTATCAAGATGTCTATATTACAGAAAAAAGGCATTGACTTGTCATTTCGTACATATTTTGTGACAGCTTTATCTTATATGGCTCTCGGATTATTCAGTTCATTGATTATAGGTCTTATCATTCGTACTCTCGGAGAGCAGCTTGGGAACGACACTTTATATGACATGGGTAGCTTAGCAATGTCCATGATGGGACCGGCTATAGGCGTTGCAGTAGCATACGCTCTCAAAGCCCCGCCTTTGGTTTTGTTCGCTGCGGTGGTGACTGGGATCGCTGGTGCTGATGTTGGCGGGCCGGCTGGTGCTTATATTGCCACTATTGTATCTACCGAGATTGGCAAATTGATATCTAAATCGACCCGAATTGATATTATTCTTACGCCCTTAGTCACCATCGCTGTGGGCTATTTTGCTGCCATTTACGTGGGCCAAGGAATCGGTCAGCTTCTTGTTCAATTCGGTCATATCATCAATTGGTCCGTTGAACAGCACCCCTTTATTATGGGGATCTTAGTGGCCACTTTGATGGGCATCGCCCTTACAGCACCAATCTCAAGTGCAGCACTGGGCTTTATGCTAGGGTTAGATGGGTTAGCGGCAGGCGCGGCAACAATAGGGTGTGCGGCGCAAATGATCGGCTTTGCGACCAGTAGCTACCGTGAAAATGGGGTCGGCGGCTTAGTGGCACAAGGCATCGGGACGTCTATGCTGCAAATCTCAAATATTGTTAAAAATCCACTTATTCTTATCCCGCCAACGTTAGCGGGTGCGCTCATTGCTCCGATAGGAACTGTGATATGGGAAATGAAGAACGTCGATGCTGGCTCAGGTATGGGGACAAGTGGTTTTGTCGGACAAATCTTTACTTTTACAACAATGGGGTTTACCGTCGATGTATTCTACAAAGTGGCCCTGCTGCATTTTATTGCCCCTGCTCTCCTCAGCCTTATGTTAAGCGAGTATATGAGAATGAAAGGCTGGATTAAATTGGGCGATATGAAAATAGAAAGTTAAACATTAGTTACTTACACAAACGCATTCTCATTATGAAATGCATTACACCAAAATATAATCCAACACGCCAAAGCCCCTCACAGCTTGTTCAGTGCATGAACGCTAAGAGGGGCTTTTTGTTGTGCTTGATCTACAACCGTCTTATTTTAACTATTGACCCGTATTAAAGGATTGGATCAACTGACGAATCAGTCTATCTATCCAGTTATCCTGCGTGTGTGTTGGGTCCTGCAGCTGAGCATCATCTTGGTCTCCATTTTCTTGTTGATCGCCTTGATTCTGATCAAATTGGCCATTGGTGAAGGTGATATCTTCGTTGTTGGCGATCAGTTCTAGTGCCCGCTCAACATTAATGATCCCGTTTCCATAGTAAGGATCATGTCCAGGATCCCCTAAGTCATCTGCTGTATAGCGTATGACATCTAAGACCTCATCATTCGTTAAATCGGGTCTTAGCGAGCGAATCAGACCGGCCATGCCTGTAACGTGCGGTGCGGCCATTGATGTCCCGGACATAAAGACGTATTGATGATCTGGAAACGTACTCGGAATGTTTTCTCCGGGTGCTGTGACATCGATATGCTCTCCGTAGTTAGAGAAGACGGCTTTCTCATTTTGTTGGTTAACAGCTGCTACAGCGAGTACTTCTTCATATCCTGCAGGATACATCGGTTGGCCAACGTTGTCATTCCCTGCTGCGGCAATTAAGGCCACATCATTCTCATAGGCGTATCGAACAGCGTCCCTTAAAATTTGTGAGGATTCTGTATCCCCTAGACTAAGATTAATCACCCGCGCGCCGTGATCTGTGGCCCATATGATACCGCTAGCGACCTCAAAGAGACTCCCCTCGCCTTGGTCATTAAGGACTTTGACAGGCATGATCGGATTGTTCCATGAGACGCCTGCGATGCCAGTTTCGTTATTCGTCATAGCCCCGATCACCCCTGCGACGTGTGTACCATGCCCATGATAATCATAAACTTCATCCGTTTCATCAAAGGCATTAAATCCCTCAGCCACTCTTTCTGCTAGATCTTGATGTTGTGTATCAATCCCTGTATCTAAATAAGCAATCGGGACTTCTTCTGAACCATTAGAATAATCCCACCCTAACTCAGCTTGAATAAGAGATAAATTCCATTGATACTGTTCAAAAAACTCGTCATTAGGCAAAACGGAGGATTGTTGTTTGATAAACGTATGATTAGGCTCAACTTGAACCACTTGCTCTTCGTCCCGAAGCAAGTTTAACATGTCCTCTGTCCCCATATTGTCATGGGCAATAAGCATGAGTACACCAGACTTCTTTTTCAACGTAAATTCAGGATGACGTTGTAACCACGTTTCACCAGCATCGACATCGTTGAACTGTACGATCACTTCACCGTCTGGATAGTGGGTACGCTCCTTCTCATTCTCCTGGGTCCGCATCACGATGGTCCAGTCTAATTCAGGTACCTTTTGTTCAACGTACCCCTCTTTCTGATCTTTGGAATCCCATTCTACTTCTTTCTCTCCTGCTGACGAAATGAAGAAATGACCATTCGCATCAGCAACCGATGCCATTTCGCCCACAAACCCTTTGACGAAGGATAAGTCTACCTGTCCCACTACCCAGTTCTGGTTCTCAGTCTGAGTGGCCATCAACATTCGTTGACGCTCTCCCTTAGTGAAGGGGGAAGAAAAAGTTTGATTAGACGTCACACGCTGAAGCCGTTCTAAGAAGGCCTGTAATTGCTGATCATCTAAATCCCCCTTAATGAGAGAGACTTCTTGATTATTTATGTAAGCAAACCCTTCAAAGTGAGGATGCTCCTCTAGTTCTTGTTCAAACTCATGAACAAGCTCTGTTTGGGTAAAATCTAGCTCAGCCCACTTTTCAAGCTTACTTTGTAATTGTCCGATAAAGAAAGACGTTGTTAAGGATAGATCTTTCGTCAATACTTGATCTCTCGTCTTCGTATCGATCTTGCCTTCAGTCGGTTGATCTTTCTCCTGTTGATTCGTTTGATATATGGAAGGACTTCTATCCCGCTGATCAGGCTGAGCTTGACCATCGTCACGCCTGATGTCTTGTTCTTGATACCCCATCCATATCGGGACGAACACAAGCCCTATAATGGCGATGGCCATAATCCATCTTGCCACATCTTTTTTCATCCTACGACAGCTCCTAATTCTTAGTTTCTACTGTTAGGATGACCCAGTCGCAAAAAAAACTTACATTCACACACCGTGAGAGGACAAAAAAACGTGCCGGTATTTGACCGGCACGCCTGATACTTTACTGACACGCTCTATTTCATAATAGGTTAGTTAACAAGGACAATCATACTCGTAAACAAGAGTACGAGATACACCAAGGAGTAAATAAAATATTTCTTAGCCCAATCGATAGTCTCTTCATGCCCTTTTGTAAAGAAACCTTTTACAGAAAGTACTAACCATGCAATCCCCAGAATCAGCGCTAACCAAACATAAGCCGAGGACATGGAAACGGACAGAGGTAGTAATAACGAAACGGGAATGAGACCGGCCGTATAATTAAGCATTTGCCATTTCGTATCCCTAAAGCCCCTTACGACTGGTAACATGGGGATGCCTGCATTCTTATAATCCTCATAACGTCTAATGGCAATCGCTAGAAAATGAGGGATTTGCCAAACAAACATAATAGAAAAGAGGACCCATGCGCCAGGGTCTAAAGACTTCGCAACGGCTGCCCAGCCGATCATAGGCGGTACTGCCCCAGCTACACTGCCGACAACGGTGTTAAGCTCGTGCGTACGCTTGAGCCATAACGTGTACAACACGACGTAACCGAAAAGGCCAAACAAGGCTACGAGCGTGGCTAAATACCCCATGGGCAGTAACAACGTTGTACCTAAAATGGCAAATACAAAACCCATTGTCAAAACGCTTTTAGAGTCTAGTCGCCCTTGTGCTAACGCACGTTTCTTAGTGCGTTGCATTTTTTGGTCAATATCCCGGTCTAGATAATTATTTAAACATGTGCCAGAGGCGATGATGAGTGCAGCACCAAGCAGTGTGCACAGTATAGTTACACCATCAAGACTGTGACCTGTCGCTGCGGATGCGAGCCACATACCAGTAAATACAGTGAGTAGATTCCCGATGATAATACCTAATTTTGTTACTGTGACGTAATCTTTCCATGTTCCCGTTAGCTTTCGGTCTGCGAGTGGACCTGGTTCCATCACATGATGAGAGACGTATTCCTGTTGTGTATCTACCTCAGTAGACGCTTTGTTCATGGTATTACACTCCTTTTTTCACCTTACCATCAATAAATAACCTTTTTTATATTGTTATCATGTCATGACAAAATAGATCTTAAGTTTGTGACATCATAAAGTTGTGACAAATTGTCGACATAGATTATTCCTACTATCATAAGTCCCTAGAGTCATCTATAATGTTACGTGGGACCTTTCCTCTAGTTAGTCTACACGAAAATGAGCGGAAGGTAAACCTAGTACTCGCGCCCTTTATAAAAGTTACATAAATTGTGACATTTGTTCTGTTACGATCGTTGTATCCATTTATGATAGATTTAGATATATAGGAAGTGATCTACGTCAGTCATGATGACATGATAGATTGATGTGACGTGGTCTGCTATAGGAGTAGGTGTATTTATGACTAAGTTATTAAAGACCATAGCGGTATTAGCCACGATTTGGATATTGCTCACCGTCATTGCTGGTGCTCTGGTGACCAAAACAGGGTCGGGAGAAGGATGTGGAGAGAGTTGGCCTTTATGTCATGGACAACTGATCCCCGATGACATCACCGTTGAAACACTGATTGAATATACACATCGATTAGTGACGGGTGTCGCTGGTATACTCATTCTATTATTATCCGTTGGTGTGGGTATCACTTATCGCAAGCACAAAGAAGTGGTTTGGGTTGCAGTACTGGCCATGGTATTTTTACTATTACAGTCCGCACTAGGGGCTTTAGCAGTATTAAATATTGGCCGAGCTGACGCCACGCTTGCCTTACATTTTGGTATTTCTCTTTTATCGTTTGCGACCGTTGCCATGTTATGTGTGTACACTTTCCAGCTTGACAAACGGGATGCTTTACCCGTATCTCAAGCGTCTTCTAAGATGAAGTACGGGATTATGTGGTTATTTGTTTATCTGTATGGCGTTGTTTACACTGGGGCGTACGTTCGTCATACCGGATCGACGATGGCTTGTCAGGGCTGGCCGTTATGTAATGGGCAGGTCATACCTGAGCTCAGTGGCCAAACAGGCATCATGTTTGGTCATCGGGTCGCTGCCTTGTTAATGATTGTTGGGCTCACTGTCCTGCTATATCAATCGTTGAAGCATTATCAACATGATCGCACGATTTTCTACTCTAGTATCGCTTTATTTATACTTGTCCTCCTACAAGCTGTTAGCGGTGGGCTTGTTGTTCTAACTTATATGGCCTTGTTTCCTTCTATGTTACATGCACTTTTCATTTCCATGCTCTTTGCGGTTTACTTCCACTTGTTATTGTACGTTTGTAGAAAAAAATAAAGGGCCAACACATAACGCGATATCAGCATCATGATAACAAACCTAAAGGAGAGCCAACCGTCTCGTATCTAAGTATAGAGATGAGATTGGTTCTCCTTTTTTATTTCTGAAATGATTCAATCATATTTTTCATCTTCTACTCGCTGTTTGCCTTCAAATATGTACTCTAACTCTGTTTCAAACGGGATAAGTAAAGGGGGAGGGAGTTCCTCCATAATAGACTGGATTGGTTCGGTTTCCATTAACTTTTCAAAGCTTGAAGGTGGGTCTTCTAACGTGCTGAACCACTCTTCAATCGTTTGTGTGAAGTGGTAGAAGTTAGCTTCAAACCGTTCAGCGTTATCTTCATTCAGGTCTTGATTCTCCATCGTCCCTGATTGCATCTTCGTCCAGTCTTGCATCATGGTATCAAAATGCTGCTGAACCATGTCGCCCTTAGACATCTTCCTCACCTCCTCTGGTCTTCTTTTTGTCGTATTGAATCTTTGACGCATTGAATCTTTGACATATTGAGTTTTTGACGTATGGACGCTACGTTCTTACACTATTATGGTCCTCTAACATCTTTTTCAGACGCTGAGCCGCCTCTTCTAATCGGTCGACGTCATGGACAAGCGCCATTCGTACGTAACCTTCTCCTTGTGCACCAAAAGCTTGTCCCGGTGTCACCACAACCCCATACTCCAAAGCCTCAAGTGCAAAATCTAATGAAGTCCATCCAGCGGGTATACGGCCCCACACAAACATGCCCCCTTGTGGCTTTTGAACATGCCAGCCCGCTTGTTTTAGCGCATCCATAAACATATCTCGTCTCGTTTGATATGTATGACGGTGTTCCTCTAAAAATGTGTCGCCTTTAGTCAATGCTAATGTGGCTGCTTTTTGGATCGGGTAAAAAACACCATAGTCAATATGAGACTTCAAGACAGCCAAAGGTTCTATCAGTGATGTATGCCCCACTAAATATCCGATGCGGCACCCTGCCATGTTGAAGCTTTTTGATAGAGAATTAAACTCTATAGCCACATCCTCCGCCCCGGGTATGGAGAGTATACTTAATGGCTCTACCTGATCAAAAATAAGCTCTGAATAAGCAAAATCATGTACAATCAGAATATCATGTTTGCGTGCAAAATCAATGAGTGACTCAAAAAAGGTTGCCGTCGGTAATGCGGGGATAGGATTGCCCGGGTAATTGAGCACGATCATCTTTGCTCTTTGACATATCTCTTCTGGAATATCCTCCAGCTTGGGCAGGAAGTCATTCTCCTCTAATAGAGGCACCGTATACACTTCTGCCCCTGCAATTTGTACACTAGCAGCGTAAATAGGATAGCCTGGGTCTGGCACGATGACGACATCTTCTGGATCTAAGTAAGCAAATGCTAAATGAGAGAGTCCCTCTTGAGATCCCATGAGTTGCAGAACTTCACGCTCTGAGACGTCAACATGATACCGTCTGCCATAAAAAGCACTCACCGCTTCCTTGAACTCATCCGTTCCTGTCAACGGATAACCGTACTCCCCATCTTTTTGGACCTCTTCAGACAGACAATCCTTCACAAAAGTGGGAGGAGGGAGATCCGGACTCCCTATACTGAGATCGACCATATCTTGCCCTTGTTTTAGCTTTTCCTTTTTCTTTAATGACATTTGACTGAAAACGCTCGTTGTAAGTGACTGTAACGTTCTAGACGGTTTCACACTCTCCACCCTACTTTCCTTAACTTAATCTTTTTTTCTTTTTTTAGCTATTTTTTAGCTAGCGTATTTATGCTATTTGCAATGATTTTTATATCTATACATCTTAATACTTTATGGATTTCTTCTCAAGGGTTAATAAAAGAGGTTCTACGTCAAATGTTGGGGTAAGGAGCACAAGCTCCGTACCGATGATGCTAACATATAAATATTTTTTTGTTTTAATGCGCTGCAGGGACGTGCTTACGGCCGCTCTTACTCACTTCATAAAGGCGGTAGATAAACCCTCCAGACATCCTTCATGACGCATGCCTTCGAATAGTTAAAAGCAAAGTTATTTAAAATTACGACCTGCCAATTCTTCAGCGTTTGAATCGCTGAACCGAGTAGGTTGTAGAGCGTAAAAAAAGTAACGATGTAAAGGACGATCATCCTTTTATCCATCGTTACTCTCTGTTTGAGTATGTCATGTTTGGTGTTTCAAATGTCATCCGGCCTAGCTTACCTGATCGAAGCTCACGTAAAAGGAGTTCACTTACTTTCTCATAATTAATGATGCCTCCACGCATAAGGGCGCCTCTTTTTTCTCCGATCATATCTAAAACTGTGACGCTATCATCGGGTATAGACTCCAAGTCATACCGTGCCATGAGTCGTTCGGGATAATGTTCCCTTAAAAACCCAACGGTATGAAAGGCAATTTCCTCTATATCCAGAATGTCATCCTTTATCGCGCCACTTGCGGCCAGTCGAAAACCGACAGCCTGATCTTCAAATTTAGGCCATAAAATACCGGGCGTGTCTAAGAGTTCCATTTCTTTGCCTACTTTAATCCACTGTTGCGCTGTTGTGATCCCTGGACGGTCTCCCGTCTTAGCAATATGACGGTTAGCGAGACGGTTAATGAGAGAAGACTTTCCAACGTTGGGAATACCGACAATGAGTGCTCTTACAGATCGTGGTTTCATCCCTTTGGCCTTTCGCTTCTCTTGGATGTCCTGCACGAGTGACTGGCAGGCGGCTGGAATTTTCTTTATACCTGCCCCAGATTGCGCGTCAACGGGTAATGCGTTGACACCTTCTTCTTCTCTAAAATATTGGACCCACTCATCTGTTCGTTCCGGGTCTGCGAGGTCCGCTTTGTTTAGTAAAACAACCCTAGGCTTCTGTGCGATGATATCACTCATCATCGGATTATGAGAAGAGTAGGGTAATCTGGCATCAAGTAATTCTATGACCACATCAATAAGCTTAAGTTTCTCACTTACTTGACGTCTAGCCTTGGCCATATGTCCGGGAAACCATTGTATACTCATACTGTCACCTGCTTTGATTCCTTTGATCTATTCATGCCCCTGATATAGGTTTGTGCAGTTTTATGTTTGCTTCGTCTGTGCTCTACTGTCTATCTCAGGGTTTCACTTGTTTCACATCAGTTTTGTTCAACATCATCTCTCTGTTAAACATCGCTTCTCATGAACTATATTTATATATTCCATTATTGCACTAATCGTATGGCATCAAACGGCCAAAAAACAACATCTGCTCTTCCGACAACATCGTCTATGGGGATTGCACCTATGCTACGGCTATCACGGCTGTTTTGTCTGTTATCTCCCATAACGAAGATGTGGCCTTCAGGAACCGTTGTCTGAAAATCATGGGTTAGTATGCCCGACGTTTGTAGAAGTTTATCTTCTAAGTATCGTTCTTCTATCGGCTCGCCATTAATATAGAGCTGATCATCACGCACTTCTACTGTGTCTCCAGGCTCCCCTATGACTCTTTTAATCCAGTCTTTGCCGTGTTCTGCATGAAAGACAAGAATATCCCCTCTTTGTGGTTCATCGAGGTGATACATCACTTTATTCACCAGTATTTTCTCCCCATCCTCTAGCGTCGGTAACATCGACGTACCATCAACGACGATCGGAGCAAACAGGAAGATGCGAATCCCTAAAGCAATGGCAACAGCGATACTTAAAGCTTTGAACCACTCTAATGTTTCACTTTTACCCTTGCCTCTCGTTTTTTCGTCGTCCTCATCATCTTCATTACCTTCTACACTGGTGTGACTGTTATCGCCATCAATATTTTCTGAATCATACAAATGTATGTTCTCTTCTTGTTGCAATGGCGTTTCCTTTGTTTCTTCATGTGGCTCAGCTGATAAAGTTTCTGCTGAGCTATCTTCCTCACGAGGAGCTTGTTGCGGATGTTGATCTTCTCTCCGTTGATCCATCTCCCTCATCCCCTTTTATTTGGTCGTCCACGACACTGTCATGGTTAATATTAGTACAGTATAGTATCATGATGATCAAATATGACCGGCTTCATTCGTTTAGCAGGTCATCATCACAAGTGAAAAAAGGAGCTTGTGTTTGTCCAAGCCCCTTCTTTCCGTTACGGTATTATCTACGTATCTCTTTAATACGAGCGGCTTTACCGCGAAGATTACGTAGGTAGTAAATTTTAGATCTACGTACTTTCCCGTGACGTACCACTTCAATTTTGTCAACCTTTGGAGAGTGAAGTGGGAACGTACGCTCAACTCCAACACCGTTAGAGATCTTACGTACGACAAACGTCTCACTAATACCAGTTCCGCGGCGACGAATCACAGTACCTTCGAACACCTGGATACGCTCGCGTTGTCCCTCGATAACTTTTACGTGCACACGTAAAGTATCACCTGCGCGAAACTCAGGTACTTCAGCTTTTAATTGTTCTTTTTCAATCTCACGAATCACGTCGTTCATCGATATGACCCTCCTTCCACAACAGACGCTCATACTGTCCCTTTTATCGTAACAATAGCGGAACGCCCTAAATCAAGGGCAGTTCGTCCCAAGACAAAATGCCACAACTAGTATAATACCATATCCTACTATAAATCTCAATTGTTTTCCTCAGATTTGATATCTTCTAACCACGCTTGCTCTTGCTCTGTTAGCGTACGGTGTTCAAGCAGATCAGGACGTCGTTTCCAGGTCCGCCTGAGTGATTCTTTCATTCGCCATTCCTCTATATGTTGGTGATGCCCAGACAACAAGACGTCCGGAACCTTCATTCCCTTATACTCAGCGGGTCGAGTGTAATGGGGATACTCTAACAATCCGGTGCTATAAGAGTCCGTTTGGGCGGACGTCTCGTTGCCTAACGCCCCCTCTCTCAGCCGTACCACACTATCAATGATCACCATTGCGGCTAATTCCCCACCCGTTAATACATAATCTCCAATTGAAAGCTCATCAGTGACAAGATGCTCTCTAATTCGTTCATCGTATCCTTCGTAATGGCCACAAATAAAGATAAGATGGGAGGATTCAGCTAACTCCTCTGCTTTCTTCTGCGTATAGCGTTCACCTTGAGGGCACATTAAAATGACCCTTGGCTTATGATCAGTGTCAGCCTTCTGGACAAGGTCAGATACAGCGGAAAAGATGGGTTCAGGTTTGAGTACCATGCCCCCGCCACCACCGTATGGATAGTCATCAACTTGTTGATGCTTATGAGTGGAGTATGAACGAAAATTGGTCACCCGATATTCCACGAGCGCTTTCTCTGCTGCTTTTGCTAATATACTAGAACCTAAGACGCCATTAAACATTTCCGGAAAGAGTGAAAGGACGTCAATGGTGAGTTTATTCTTCATCCACCAAGCCCTCAATCAGTGTGACGACGATTTGCTTATGCTCTACGTCTATCGACTTAACCACATCATCTATATAAGGGATGAGAACGTCCTTCCCTCTTTCTTTGCGTTTGATCACCCAGACGTCATTTGCCCCTGGTGAAAGGATTTCTTTTACGGTCCCTAGTATATCTCCCTCTTCTGTCAGCACATCGCAGCCAATGATCTGATCATAGTAATACTCGCCTTCTTCAAGTGTTTCACGATCATCCTCTGCAACCTTGAGAAAGCCTCCTTTATATCCTTCCACGTCATTGATGGAAGGATGGTCTTCAAAAGATAAAAGATCGAAACTCTTATGCTGACGATAACTTTTAATGACGAGTGGTACGCCTTCTTGATCTTGGTTTTGGCCACCAGTGAAGTAAAATAATCTTTTTCCAGGCTGATAGCGTTCTTCTGCAAAGTCCGACGTTGTCACCACCCTCACTTCCCCTCGTACGCCATGTGTGTTTACGATTTTCCCGACTTTATAAAACTTTGTCATGATCTTCCCTACTTTCTCTAATCTCATGAACGATACCGTCTTTGATGATGATCTCTGCCCCTTTCATGAGATCTTCCCATACATCCCCGACCTTCACTTCTACCTCACTATCCACAGTACTATGTAAAATTTCAGTTCCTATTGAAACCATGGAGAGTTGCTCAAGTTGAAATTCGACCTTCTCTATGTTCTCTTGCTTTTTTTGTTCCTCTTGTTTTAATTTCTCTTGCATTTGTCTGATGTAGTCAGGGTTTTTCTTCGATTCGTGGAGAATCTTTTTGCCTTGAAAGCGCAGTTGCTCCATCTCTAGTTTTAATTGATTGAGCTGGTTTTGGTATTCTTCCTGTAATTCCTGTTTTGATTGCTGTGTTAATACGACTTTAACTTGCACCGGTCGAATTATTTTCATTCGCTTCGCCCCTATTTCTTCCCCTTATTCTAGACAAACATACCACATTTGATATGTACATAGCGTTTCACTCGTTAACCGCGTTGTATTGAGCGTTTTAATAGGATATAAAATGGTACGGAAAAAGGACGAAGTAACCTCCGCCCTCTTTCTAATCAATGTCTACGTATACCTTTTTGCCACCCTTCGTAGCAGAGGCATAGACAACTGTGCGTAAAGCATTAGCAATACGCCCTTGTTTTCCAATAACCTTACCTACGTCATCAGGGTGAACGTTAAGTTGGAACGTGATGCTTCGTTCGTTTTCCTTGGAGGAAACACGAACGTCCTCTGGATGATCGACGAGAGCCTTAGCAACGGTCTCTATAAGTTCTTTCATCCTTTAGCCTCCAGATTTAGATTTTTGACGAAATCCAATCTCATGAAGTGGCTCTATAATCAAAAACTTACTTTTGTTTGGATTCGTGGAACTTCTCCATAATCCCTGCATTGCTGAATAGATTTCTAACGGTATCAGAAGGTTTTGCACCGTTTTGTAACCATTCTAGGGCCTTCTCTTCATCAATTTTCACTTCAGTTGGCTCTGCTACAGGGTTATAAGTCCCAATTTCCTCGATGAAACGACCATCACGTGGAGAACGAGAATCCGCTACAACCACACGGTAGAAAGGTTTTTTATTAGCTCCCATACGCTTTAGACGAATTTTTACTGACATTTTATATTTCCTCCTTCAAATGATCCAATAAATTTTTAATAGCCTCTAAGTAGAGGGGGTGATCTTGTTTTTGTCCCCACTTTTTGCTGTACCAGCTTTCAATACTGTATAAGCGGGGCTAAGACATGATAAGCGTGTTAAGACATGAAAGGAAATTTCATTCCCTTTTTCTTTTTCTTAGATTGCATTTGTGTCATCTGTTTCATCATCTTTTTCATGTCTTGGAATTGCTTCAATAGTCGATTGACTTCTTGGACGGATGTGCCACTTCCCTGAGCAATTCGCTTCTTGCGACTTGCATTAATGATCTCAGGCTTTTGCTTCTCAGCTTTGGTCATGGAGCGTACGACCGCCTCGACTTTGCCGAGCGCCTTGTCGTCCACTTTCATGTTCTTCAGGCCTTTGATCTTATTGGCTCCTGGCATCATGCCCAGTATTTCATCTAGAGGACCCATGTTTTTCACTTGGTCCAATTGTTCTAGAAAGTCATCAAGGGTAAACTCCATCGTTCGCATTTTACGTTCTAATTCAGCAGCCTTCTCTTCATTAACGGTCGTCTGCGCTTTTTCGATGAGCGTTAGAACGTCTCCCATCCCTAGTATACGTGAAGCCATGCGTTCCGGATGGAAAGGCTCTAGCGCGTCAAGCTTCTCTCCCATCCCCGCAAACTTAATCGACTTACCAGTGACGGCCTTAACAGATAATGCGGCACCCCCACGGGTGTCACCATCTAGCTTCGTTAGAACCACACCCGTTAGTTCGAGCTGTTCATTAAAGCTTTCAGCTACATTGACGGCGTCTTGACCTGTCATGGAGTCGACCACAAGTAAAATCTCGTCCGGGTTAACCGCCGATTTAACTTGGTTCAGCTCATCCATAAGCGCTTCATCGACGTGCAACCGACCTGCTGTATCAATCAGAACGTAATCATGATGCTCTTCCTTCGCTTTGGCGATCGCTTGCTTGGCAATCTCAACTGGACTGACTTGATCCCCTAAAGAAAAGACAGGTAAATCTAACTGCTCACCTAACACCTGCAATTGCTTAATCGCTGCGGGACGGTAGATGTCACCAGCGACGAGCAATGGCTTACGATTTTGACTCACAAGATGTTTGGCTAGCTTACCTGTAGATGTGGTTTTACCGGCCCCTTGAAGCCCTACCATCATCACCACTGTAGGTGGCTTGTTGGCAACGGCGATCTTGCTTTGCTCTCCACCCATCAATGCCGTTAGTTCTTCGTTAACGACCTTGATGACTTGTTGTCCAGGCGTTAAGCTCTTCAACACTTCTTGACCTACAGCGCGTTCTTTTACACGGTTAATAAAGTCCTTCACGACTTTGAAGTTAACGTCCGCTTCTAAGAGCGCGATACGCACTTCTCGCATCATCTGCTTAACGTCGTCTTCTGTGACTTTACCCTTACCACGTATCTTTTTTAATGTCTCTTGCAGTCGGTCGGCTAATCCTTCAAATGCCATGTGTTTGCCGCCTCCCTAGTCAACTTTTTTGAGCGCGTTCATCACGTTCCTTAACTGTCGTAGATCGATGCTAGATTCTTCTTGAAGCAGATTCGTAGCCTCTTGTAGTAGTTGCTCTCTCTGTTGATGCTTCGCTAATAACTGCAACTGCTCTTCAAAGTGCTCTAGCAATTGCTCCGCTCGTTTAATATTATCAAAAACCGCTTGTCTACTGACCTGACATTCTTCTGCTATCTCACTAAGAGAATAATCATCGGAATAATACAGCGCCATATAGCGTCGTTGCTTATCAGTCAGCAAGGGTTGATAAAAATCATATAAAAGATTAACGCGGGTTGTTTTTTCAAGCATGGGGCAAAACCCTTTCAACACCAAAGCTTAGAAAGCAGTGACAAGGTCATTACCTTTACACAACCCCAATCATACATGAAGGGCTAGATCGCTGTCAAGTTTATTTCTTGTCAGTTCATTTTAGGACATCAGACTCATTCCCAAAAAAAGTATTTACAATTCCATAATTTGCTTGTATCTTTGTTTTGCACTAAATACTGTGCACTGCTTATCAATAACCTAAAAGCAATTATGGTCATTTAAAGAATATAAATTACTTCTTTGACGACCAGTGCTACTTAAATGATATAGGAGGCGTGTTCATTCATGAAAAAATTTGTGGTAATTTCTCTTTTATGCTTTGCTCTTAGTGTTTCCGCTTGTTCGTCAACGGATCAAACGTCAAGCGAATTGTCAGGATCAGAATTGACCCATGATATCACCAACACCGAACAGTATGCTCTATCTATACCAGAGCAGTGGGTGGTAGCAGAGGAACCAGGGGGAGTGCTCAGGTTTAAAAAGGACGACGAAGACATTGGGGGACTTAACATTGTAGACTATCATCCAGAACAACCTCTTTCACAATTAAACCCCAACCATGCGGAGGTGACCAAAGAGAATGAACTAAGTGGCTACTTTACAACTGTGGTTCAATTTGATTATAAGATCACACCACCTGCTGCATCAGGAGATCAAACCGTTACACAGGAAGTCCATTACAACTTCTTAGTGCAAGAACAGAACATTGCTTATCAACTTTATTTTAATGCCGAAGTGGTGGAAGAAGAAACAGCCTTACAGATTATTCATACCTTCAAGCTCCGTGAATAAATGAAGATCCACCGGCTAAATAAACATATCATTCTGACCAATCTTATGTAGCCGCAAACGCGTGCGGGGAGACGCACGCGTTAGAATATTTAAGCTTCTTCCTTCTCTGCTTCTTCCTCTACGAGGTCGGCAAACAAGCCGTTAATAAATTGCTCTGGCTCGAAACGCTGCAAGTCGTCGACCTTCTCCCCAAGTCCAACAAATTTAACAGGGATATCTAACTCATTACGGATCGCCAGCACGATCCCACCTTTGGCCGTTCCATCCAGTTTAGTTAGAACGATCCCTGTCACGTTGGTAGACTCTCCAAATGTTTTTGCTTGAGAAAGGGCATTCTGTCCCGTCGTGGCATCCAACACAAGGAGTGTTTCATGTGGAGCGTCAGGGATTTCTCTGTTCACGACACGATAGACCTTCTTTAGCTCCTCCATGAGGTTGACCTTATTTTGTAGCCTTCCCGCAGTATCACAAATCAGGATATCAGCGTCTTTTGACTTAGCGGATTGAATCGCATCAAATACAACTGCAGCAGGATCGCCTCCCGCTTGGTGTTTAATGACGTCAACACCGACGCGTTCTCCCCACACTTCTAACTGTTCGATGGCACCCGCACGGAACGTATCACCTGCAGCAAGCACCACGTTTTTGCCTTCAGACTTGAACTTATGTGCCAGCTTACCGATGGTCGTCGTTTTACCTACACCGTTGACACCGACGACTAAGTATACAGTTAAACCGTCCTCATTCACATGGAGAACGCCCTCTTCTTCAGATTTAGTTAGGAGGTCTGTTAGTTTTTCGGTGATGAGTGGTTTAATGTCTTGACTGTCTTCTAGCTTACGTTTCTTCGCTTCTGTTCTAATGTCGTCGACGAGATCCATGACCGTATTAAAACCAACATCCGCTTGAATCAGAATATCCTCTAACTCTTCAAAGAACTCCTCATCAACCTTACGATATCGACTGACAAGGTCATTCACTTTCTCTGAAAAGTTGTCTCTCGTTTTGGTTAGCCCTTCTTTGAACTTATGGGTGACGGTTTCCGTTTGATTGGTAATCTTTTCTTTGATCTTCTTAAAAAAGCCCATATGTTATGCCTCCTCTAAATCCTTATGTTTCTTTATTCTTCGTTCTATGCGGTGATGGGGTCATCCTTCTCTTCTAGTTTAACTGAGACGAGGTTAGACACGCCAGACTCCTGCATGGTGATTCCATACAGCACGTCGGCGCCTTCCATTGTTCCTTTTCTGTGCGTGATAACGATGAACTGTGTTTTTTCAGAAAAAGCGCGAAGGTACTCAGAAAAGCGCGTCACGTTAGCCTCATCCAATGCTGCTTCCACTTCGTCAAGCACACAGAATGGTACAGGCTTGACTCTTAAGATAGAGAACAATAGTGCAATCGCCGTTAGGGCCTTCTCCCCACCTGAGAGTAAGGCTAAGTACTGAAGCTTTTTGCCTGGCGGTTGCGCAATAATATCGATGCCTGTGGTGAGCAGATTGTCAGGGTCTGACAGAATCAAATCAGCTCGTCCACCACCAAACAACTCCTGAAACACGTCTTGGAATTGCTCACGTACGAGGTCAAATGTTTCTTTGAAGCGCTTCGTCATCTCTTCATCCATCTCGGCGATCACTTGGTACAGCTTCTCTTTGGCTTGTACAAGATCCTCCTCCTGAGATTTCAGGAATTGATAGCGCTCCTCCAAGCGTTCAAACTCCTCTATGGCCCCTATATTGACGGCACCCAACTGTTGTATCTGTAGCTTTAAGGCGTCCACTTCTTGTTTGACCGTGTCATACTCGTCTTCTAGTGGATACTGCTCTTTCGCTAATTCAAAACTCAATTCGTATTCTTCGCGCAGCTGACTCAGGTTATTTTCCAGTTCTACATCAAGTCTATTGACCTGCACTTCAACCTGATGGGCCGCGTCTTCTAACATTCTTAGTTCTTTTTGGATTTCTTTGAGATTGATTTCAAGCTGTTCGATCAGCTGCTTATCCGTCTTTCGTTGCTGGCGCCAATCATTGATCTGCTGGGTCAGTTGATCCTTTTGTTCTTTTTTCTCTCTGAGCTGTTCGGCCATCGAGTCTTCTTCATCATCCTGCTCGTGAAGATTCCCCTCTAATCTTTGTAACTGCTCCTGAATGAAGTGCCATTCATCGTCTAGTTCCTGTTTGGTCTGTTCAAGGCGTGAAACATCCGCTTGTAGCCCTTCAAACGTCTGCATTTTACGAGCGAGATCTACCTTGAGGACCGTAATCTGCTCTCCTTTTTCCTCCTTACGCTTCTGCGATAGTTTCTTGTCTTGCTCTAGCTGTTCGATATCTTTTTCCATTGTTTGGGCCCGCGTATGGAGTTCAGCCAGTTTGTTTTGCAGGTCATTCTTTTGCTGCTGACTGTCATCGATCTCTTGTTGGAACGTATGCAGGTCTTGATCGTAGATTTCTAGCTTTTCATCAAGTCTTCTCTGAGCAAAGAGCAGCTGGTTAAAATCATCTTTCTTCTGTTGCTCAAGCGCTTTCCATTCCTCGCCCTGCGTTCTCCAGTCCTCTAACTGTTGTTCCATGGTATCGTTTTGAGCCTTTAGGTCGGTTATATGAGCCTTTTTCTTTTTGACGTGCTGGTGAATCTCTTTTAGCTCTTGTGCTAAGCGCTCTAATTCTCTTTCTCGACCTAGGAGGTTGGTCTGGTTCTTCTTAGCACTCCCCCCACTCATGGAACCCCCGGGGTTAACAATATCTCCTTCTAAGGTTACAAAACGATAACGGTAATGTGTGTTGCGTGCGAGTTCATTGGCGGCCTTCAGTTCTCTGGTCACGATCACAGTCCCTAAGAGGTTACCGACAACATCCTTGTAGGTGTCATCGTAATGGACAAGATCCGATGCGACGCCAACAAAAGCGTCGGACTGTGAGAACACCTGCTGGTCTTGGGGATTCACGGATCGAGGCCTGATGACATTACGCGGTAAAAATGTGGCTCTGCCTGACCGACGTTGCTTCAGATAACGAATGGCTTCCCGTGCTGATGCCTCATCCTGAACAACGACGTGTTGCAAAGCGCCACCTAGCGCTGTTTCTATCGCCATCTCCACCTTCTTGGGAACTTGGATGAGTTCAGCGACCGATCCATCAATACCATCCAAGTATTGTTCTCTCGCTTTAAGGACCTCTTTTACCCCTTGGAAATAGCCGGTAAAATCATTTTTCATTTCTGTTAATAATTGCTGTCTTGCTTCCTTTTTTTCATAATCGTTGACCGTTTGACGTAGCTGCTCCTCTTCCTGCTCTATTTGATGTATGAGGGCTTTTCGCTCATTGGCCGTCTCTTGATAACGGCTGCGTAGCTGCTCAATCTGCTGTTGTAATCGGTCGATATCATCCTGCTTGTCCTTTATTTGTTCAACAATATCCGCGCGTTCATCGATATATTGCTGGTGATCTGTGTCGAGCTTCTGTATTTTCTCTTTGTTTTGTTCAATGTTCTGCTCTGCATAACGCAAATCATTTTTGGCAGACGCCTGCTCGTTGAGGACGTTGATATAGTCCGACTTTAAGCTTTCCAATTTTTCATCCAAATCGTAGACTAATTCCTTCAGAGATTGCTCTTCATCGTTCAGCGCCGCTTTCGCCTGAGACACTTCCCCTTCTACGACTTCTAGTTCCTGTTTGCGCTGCTCGAGCTCCTCTAGATGTGTTTGGCGTCTTTCTTTGAGCGCATTCAGTTTTTCAATCACGTCCTGTTTATTAGTAGAGAAGTTTTTCTTTCTTTCTCTGAGAACCTCTCTCTGTCCTTCAAGCTTTTCGACTTCTTCAGTAATATCAAGAAGCTGCTGGTGGGATTCTTCTAGTTTCTGTTCTAGCTGTGCGGTTTTCCAACGGTGTTCTTGCAGTTTGGCGTCCTCTTGACTGACCTCGACGGATAACTGTTGCTGTGTTTCCCTTAACTCACTCAGTTTCGATGATGCTTCTTCCCACTGTTTGTGGGTCGTTTCAATGGCATAAACTAACGTACTGATCTCTTTTTTGGTCAAAGAGGCTTTTAGCTCTTTGTATCTTTTGGCTTTTTCGGCCTGAATACGTAAGGGCTCCAGCTGTCCTTCTAATTCATAGATAATATCTTGTATGCGTATGAGATTCGCTTCCGTCTCGTCCAAACGACGTTCCGCTTCCCGCTTGCGATTTTTATACTTGACGACCCCAGCCGCTTCTTCAAAAATACCACGTCGGTCTTCAGCTTTTGAGCTCAAAATCTCTTCTATACGCCCCTGCCCGATAATAGAATACGCTTCTTTACCTAATCCGGTATCCATGAATAACTCGGCAATATCCTTCAATCGACAGCTTTGTTTGTTCAGAAAGTATTCACTGTCTCCTGAACGATACACACGCCGTGTAATGGCCACTTCTGCGTATTCAATAGGCAGTGCTTCATCACCGTTGTCTAGTACTAAGGTCACTTCCCCGTAGTTCAGCGGCCGTCGAGTGTCACTACCGGCGAAAATAATGTCTTCCATTTTGGACCCACGTAAGGATTTGGCCGACTGTTCGCCCAATACCCAACGTATGGCGTCAGAGACATTACTTTTACCTGACCCGTTAGGCCCAACGACGGCGGTCACACCGGGTACAAATTCCAGTTCCGTCCGGTCTGCAAATGATTTGAATCCATATAACTCCAGCTTCTTGAGGTACATATAAATCATGACTCCCCTCAAACGTAATCCTAAAACGATTCTTTATGTTCGTTCTATGTAAACAGGTCTTTGATGACGCACGTGTCTTAACTTATTTATTTTACCAATCTACGTGTGTCTTTTCAATGAGCCCCTTTAACATCAAAAGAGGCAGCGTTCATGTCGCTGCCCGATGGAAATGTATTTTGTTATTCTCTTGTGGCCTGGAGATCCCATTTCTTCAGGTCTATTTGAGCTTCGCCTCTAACGGCAAATACGATCGATTCTTCTTCAGGGTAAGGGAAGATACGAGAGGTAAAAACCTCTTCACCGCCATTAACAAAGACCTCTAAGCAGGAGGTGTCTAGGAATAGATGGAGAGACTTAAGCTCTGATAATCTACAGCTTCTCGATTCTGTCCGACCATGCGCAAAGCTGTGACGTTCTAATGTAAGCCTACGTTCTTTGGACTGATAGATGAAGCGAGCATGCTGGCGGATGTTCATCTCAAAAATAGCGTCATCACTTAATGCCTCTATGTTGAGCAGTAACTCTATGGCTTGACCCTTAACGTCCTCCCACTGTTTACGTTCATGAGCCAGACGTACGTGCGGTATATGGACGTTGTGTTGACGCAGACGTTTCATCTCTTCCACGGGTGTTTGTACTAATTGACCATCGACCACGTGTAGCTGACGAGGGATACTCATGTTGTGAATCCACTGGTAAGCACGCGTCGGATGGCTTTCCTCGTTTTGGTCGGGGACACCTACCCAGCCAAAAAGTATACGCCGCCCTTTGTCATCTAGCGTTGTTTGAGGGGCATAGAATTCAAACCCACGATCTAACTCTTGAAAATCCCCATGCTCAAAATGGACTTGATCGAGATGCACCTTACCTAGCATATAGCCCGTTTGGTACACGTTGTGGTACTTCATGCCCTGAGGTTCTAAACCTTGAGGAGAAAAGAGAAGGATATCCTTTCCATCTAAGTGAAACAAGTCAGGGCATTCCCACATATAGCCTAGGTCACCGACAGAATCGCTACCCGATGCTGCCAGCTCACCTAAGAACGTCCACTCTGACAAATCCGTTGATTGGCATAATACGGCACACCCTTTATACGTTCCTTCCTGTTCTTTCTGTGCGCCGATGACCATATACCAATGATCATCGTGCTTCCATACCTTCGGATCACGGAAGTGTGGGGTGTACCCCTGTGGGAGTTCAAAGACGACCCCTTTTTTAGAAAAATGCACACCGTCCTGTGAAGTCGCCAGGCATTGATACGTTTCACGTTCACCTTGCTCATTCTTTACATTCCCAGTATAAAGGAGCTTCAATTGACCTTCATCCTCTACAGCACTGCCCGAATAGCAACCGTCTTTGTCATACCAATCACTCGGTGTAAGCGCAATCGGTTCCCACTTCCAATGGATCAGATCCTCCGACGTATAATGTCCCCAAAACTTTGCGCCATGTCCTGTACGAAACGGCATCCACTGGAAGAATAGATGGTAAGTGCCGTTCCAGTGAATCAACCCGTTCGGATCATTCAGCAACCCCACGGGCGGCATCACGTGGTAGTGAAGCCTGTACGGGTCGCTTTCAACTACGTTTTGATATTCTTGTATGGCTCGATCCGCTCGCGCTCTCAGTTCTTGGTCCTTGTGTTGCATGGCCCTCTCCTCCCTTAAACGGTTCCTTCGTTCATCTTTTGTTGTACATCGTGCACCTCATGCAACGTTGGTAAAGCGGTCATAGCCCCTTTGGCAGAAGCGGCTAAACCACCTGAAACAGCTGCAAATGTCGCCATCCGTACCGCTTGCTCTAGCGTGATGCTAGACACGTCTCCCTGTAATTCATTCAGCTGATAAAGGATACCGGAGACGAAAGCGTCCCCCGCCCCTGTGGTATCTACCGCTTTTACTTTCATGGCCGGTACTTTTTGTACATCATTTTCAGCGAAGACGAAAGAGCCTTCAGCCCCTAACGTAACGAAGATAAGCGGAATGTTATATTGCGCCTTCAACACCGCTGCACCCGAATGTAAATCCTTTTCCCCCGTTAAAAAGGTCAGTTCTTCCTCTGATAACTTCAGGACATCAACCTGATCCAGTACGGAGCTGATATGCTCTTTGGCTTGTTGCTCATCGTCCCAAAGGGGCAGCCGGAGATTAGGGTCATAGGACACAATCATATCGTTCTCTCGCGCCAACTGGATGGCCCTCTTGGTGGCCCCCATGGCAGGCTCTTGAATGAGGGTGATGGAACCAAAATGAAAGACACGATGTGCCTTAAAAAGCCTTTCGTCAATCTCTTCTGCTCTTAACAACTGATCGGCACTCGGCGTGACGTAAAATTCAAAGCTACGATCACCCTCGTCATCTAATGTGACAAAAACGATGTTCGTTTTAGCCTCTTCACTCAGTTTTACATGGTTCGTATCGACCTTGAATTCATCTAGTGTTTGCTTTAAGAAATGACCTAGGACGTCATCTCCCACCTTGCTCACAAAGGTTGATTTGGCCCCGAGTCGGGCAACGCCTACTGCTACGTTTGCGGGTGCCCCACCTGGATTTTTCTGATAAATCATATTCGTTGAATCGTGGGGAATAAAATCTATGAGTGCCTCCCCTAATGTCATGATACCTTGGCTCAATGGTTTCAGCCTCCCTATTCCTTGTCGATAGCACGACAGTACTGTAGCACCGTTGTACTGTAGTACTATATCAATGTAGTACAGTCATATAGTGAATGTATGAGTTATATGAATTTTATGGCTATGTTATCGCAGTGTCTATAGTATATCATCACTTGTTGTCTAGCACCTTGTCACTATAACCGAATAACCAGGTCAAAATGAACGCCACCACAACGGATATCACGTTCACAAGTAAATATGTGAACAGTTGACCGTTGAGATATAAAAGGGTACCCGGTAAGACGGTAATGGCCATGCCGGTTCCTTTCAGTCCGAATAATGAAGCGAAAAATCCTCCGGTGGCTCCTCCAATCAGGCCCATAACGAACGGTTTCATAAAACGCAAATTAACCCCGAAAATAGCGGGTTCCGTAATCCCCAAGAAGGCTGAAAAAGATGATGGCAGAGCCAACGCTTTAAGTTTCTTTGATTGAGTTTTTAGCCCTACAGCCAACGCAGCGCCTCCTTGAGCAGCGATAGAGCAGGTAATAATGGCGTTGAACGGATTCTCGCCAAGCCTTTCTAGTAACTGAATTTCTAAGAAGTTAAAGACATGGTGCACACCGGTGATGACAATGATTTGGTGTGCAAACCCTAGTAACAGGCCACTCAAAGCAAACGGCAGGTTAAGTATCGTCAGTGTCAAATCAAGTATGGCATCTTCCACAGCGTGGAAAACCGGACCGATGAGAAACAAGGATAGTGTAATCATCGTCAGTAAGGTGAAAAACGGTGTGATGATAAGGTCCAACGATTCCGGTACAAGCTTTCTGATTCTCTGTTCTAGTTTGGCTCCTATTAAACCAGCGATAAAGGCGGGTATGACAGATCCCTGATAACCGATCACCGGTATAAAATCTAAAAAGTATAACGGTTCCACATCTCCATCTGCGACGGCCCAAGCGTTCGGCAAGGCCGGAGAAACAAGCATTAGACCTAGTATGAGACCCGTCGTCGGACTTCCTCCAAAAACCCTAAATGTAGACCAAGCGACAAGCGCCGGTAGAAAAATAAAAGCGGTGTCCGTGAGCACCTCAGTAAAGAGTAGTAAATGATCAGAGATATCGTTTGGCGTCAAACCAAACCAGCTTAGAACTTCCTCCTGCATGAGCAGTCCACGTAATCCCATGAACAACCCTGTGGCTACCAAAGCGGGTATGATAGGGACAAAAACATCGCCGAACGAACGTATCATTCTTTGTAATAAACTGCCTTGTTCTGTGGCGTCTTCCTTTTGTTCAGATTTTGATTTTCCCGTTATGCCAAGCTGTGTCATCTGTTCATAAATCTTGTTAACGGTTCCTGTTCCAAGAATGATTTGATACTGACCCGAGTTGTAAAAGGCGCCTTTCACCTTATCGATATCCTCGACGGTGCTCTGATCTATTTTTTCTTTGTCATGTACCATGATTCTAAGTCTTGTGGCACAATGGGCAATTGATTCCACATTGTCTTCCCCACCTATTGCTTCAATAATGGCTTGGGCAATCTGTTTGTTCTCAGCCATTCTACCTCTCCTCCTATCTGTTGTATCTGTCTGTTTTGTGGATTTTATGGAATCGATTCCATATTGCCCAAAAAAGTGAGAACGTTTTCACACCGTGCAAACGTTTATTACTTTCTTTTTATATGTGGTATCGATTCCATATCGAATTAAAAAAATAGTATAATAGCATAATCCATACTATAAACTATTTCGTTCGATTAGTCCATGATTTATCATTAATTTCTTTTCTAAGAAGTCCTTTTCATGACCGATGGGTTTATTTAACGTCTCCAATATAGTCTGAGCTGCTTTTTGCCCGGCTTTGTGGTTGTCATAGTTAACCGTTGTGAGTGCAGGAGAGACATACTGAGACATGTCAGAATTTCCGATACCAGCTACGCCTATATCATGGGGTATACTGACCCCTCTTTCCTTTAAGTACTGCATGCCTCCAATGGCCATTCGGTCCGTCACGGCTAAGACGGCTGTAGGCCACCCCTGACCTTCAGTGACAATCTTTTTCATCGCTAGGTAGCCCGAATCTATACTAAAGTCTCCGTACGCCATCCAATCTTTTTGGACATCTAAATGATATTGCCGTAGGGTGTCTACAAATCCCTTTTTCCTTAGCATTCCTACAGCGTGATCCCTTTCATTGACGCCGATAAAAGCTAAACGTTTATGCCCTTTCTCTATCATGAACTTTGTTAACTCGACTGCAGCATTGTAGTCATCATAAATGACGCTGTTCACTCCTGGTATAGCCTGTCCAATGACCACGATAGGCACCTTCAGCTCCTTAATCACGTTCTGTAGCGTTTTGCTGACATTTGTCGCAAGTAAAATGATGCCATCGACCTGCCTGGCTTGTAAAAGCTTCATATATTCTACTTCTTTGTCGGCATCTAACTGCGTATTCGCTAATAAAATCTGATAATCGTATTCAGAAAGATACTCGTCGATCCCGTTGACCACCCGACTGGCCGCTTCAGTGTTAATTCTCGGTATAATAACGCCAATGACTTTCGATTGTTTGGTTCTCAGTGATTTAGCATGTGCACTAGGTACATAGCCTGTTTGTTCTACCGCTCTTAATACCCTCTGGCGTACATCCTCGCTCACATATCCATTACGGTTTAAAACGCGCGACACTGTCGTGCGGGAGACTTCTGCTAACTTAGCGATATCATTAATGGTTGTCATGACCGCCCTCCACATGCATTTGATCATATTTAATCATAATAAAAGCAGACTTAAAAGTCGAGTTCACAATGCGTTCACTATTTACCTTTTGACCATCAATTGGCTTGAGACAATAAAAAGAAGGTACCATAGTACCCTCTTTCATACCACTATTATGGTTAAAGTCCTTGGCAGCTTTGACGCATCATTCGTCTATCTCACCTAGAAGATGTTTTGCTGTTCTAGACGTGTTCTGCGGCCGGCTACGTCGCCTTTAAAACCTTTAAGGCTTGTTCGGCTGCATGTTGTTCAGCTTCTTTCTTAGAACGCCCTACTCCAATTCCCAAGGACTCGTCATTGAGAAACACTTCAGACACGAACTCTCGATTATGCGCTGGACCCTTTTCCTGAACTATGGCATAGGAGATGTCTCCACGGCTGTCATGCTGGACGTACTCTTGAAGCTGGCTTTTATAGTCGATGACTTGTGAAAATTCACCATCCGTGACCTTAGGAAAGACGTGAATAGATAGAAAACGGTAAACGATATCCAAGCCTTGGTCTAGGTACAAGGCCCCGATAAATGATTCAAACACATCGGCTAATAAAGCAGGACGTTCTCTCCCCCCTGTCATTTCTTCGCCCTTTCCTAACAGGATGAGCTCGCCGAAGTGTAAGTCTTCGGCAAACTTGACGAGGGAAGGTTCGCATACAATCGCAGCTCGAAGCTTGGTCATTTCACCTTCACTCATTTTAGGGTAATGGGTATAGAGGTATTTTGATACGGTCAACTCTAAAACGGCATCCCCTAAAAATTCAAGGCGCTCATTGTCTTCAAAAGGCTGGCCGCGGTGCTCATTGACGTAAGATGAGTGAGTAAAGGCCTGTATCAGTATTTTATCATTGTTGAATTTGATATTAATTTTTTCCTGGAGTTTATCAAACTTCATACGCATTTCGCCTAATCTTGGTCCCCTTTGTGTCCTCTTATGAGATCTACGAGGTCGATATTTATTTCTCTTCGTATTTTCTGAGGATGATCGTTGCATTGTGACCTCCAAAACCAAGTGAATTAGATAGTGTAACATCTACATCCATTTTTCTGGCTTCATTCGGAACGTAATCCAAATCACATTCTGGATCAGGGTTATCATAGTTAATCGTTGGTGGCACGATTTGATCCCGTATCGCTAGTGCACATGCCACAGTTTCTACCCCGCCAGCTGCACCTAATAAGTGACCGGTCATACTTTTAGTTGAGCTAATGGCTAACTTAGAAGCATGATCGCCAAACGCCTGCTTGATCGCTTGCGTTTCAAACTTATCGTTATATTCTGTAGATGTCCCATGAGCGTTAATGTAATCCACATCTTGTGGCTCAAGGTTGGCATCTCTAATCGCTTCATTCATTGACCTGGTGGCTCCTTCACCTTCAGGCGCTGGGCTTGTCAGGTGATACGCATCTCCACTCATGCCGTATCCGACCACTTCAGCGATAATATTAGCGCCTCGTGCTAGTGCATGGTCTAAAGACTCGAGCACAAGCACACCTGCCCCTTCTCCCATCACAAATCCGTCGCGTTCTGCGTCGAAAGGACGGCTCGCTTTTTCAGGCTCATCGTTTCTAGTGGACATTGCTCTTGCTGAGTTAAATCCTGCTAAAGCTGTGGGACGAATCGTGGCCTCAGTTCCACCAGCCAGCATAGCATCAGCGTGTCCACGCTTAATGATGTGAAACGCATCACCAATCGCGTGTGTCCCAGTCGCGCAGGCACTGATAGAAGCACTATTGGGCCCTTTTGCCCCTGTCATAATGGAGATTAAGCCAGAAGCCATATTCGCAATCATCATGGGTATAAAAAAGGGACTGACACGGCGAGGACCTTTTTCTAATAGGACCTTATGTTGTTCTTCCCACGTCTGAAGTCCACCGATACCAGAACCCACGTAGACACCAATGCGATGTTCATTTTCTTCGTTTATTGTTAAATTAGCATGTTTCAACGCATTTTTTGCGGCTGCCACACCAAACTGAGAGAAACGATCTGCTCTTCTTGCCTCTCGTTTGTCCATATAGTCTCCTGGGTTAAAATCCTTTACTTCAGCGGCGATCTGAGTCTGAAAATCACTTGCATCAAAAGATTCTATTTTCGAGACGCCAGATTGACCCTCAAGTAAGTGGTTCCAAAATGTTTCCGTTTCTTGACCTAGGGATGTTATAACCCCACATCCTGTGATCACCACTCTATTTTCCATTGCATCTCACCTCTATATCAAACAGATATGTATTCCTGTTTATTTCCTCTTACTCAATGTTGCTTAATCTATACAGGGAGCGTCCCTCAACAAATATTGATATTTCAGTTGGTGAAACAAAGGCGATACTTTGAAGGAAGTCCCGTTAAAGATAACGGGACTTTATCTGTAGATTAACCATTATTGTTGAGATTCTATGTAGGAGACAACCTCACCTACTTTTGAGATCTTCTCCGCCTCTTCATCAGAGATTTCTAGATCAAACTCGTCTTCTAACTCCATAACAAGCTCTACTACATCTAAAGAGTCAGCACCTAAGTCATCCTTGAAGGAAGCTTCTGGGGTTACATCTGCCTCGTCCACATCTAGTCGTTCAACAATAATCTTCTTTACGCGTTCTAATGTATCTGCCATTGCTTGCTCACCTCCTCTCACAGATTATAATAAATATTTAAGCCTAGTACAATCTTTCGTCTTTGATTTTTTGTCGACAGAAAGAATCGACAACGTCATGAATCTACGGCATGACCATTCCACCGTCAACATGAAGTGTTTGCCCTGTCATGTAGGCCGCATCGTCAGATACGAGGAAACGGACCACTTTAGCAACTTCTTCAGGCTGACCTAATCGATTTAACGGAATTTGTGACATTAAACCCTCTCGTACGTCGTCACCGAGCTCTGCTGTCATGTCTGTTTCGATAAACCCTGGTGCAACCGCATTAACGGTAATGTTGCGGGATGAGAATTCACGAGCCACCGTTTTGGTTAATCCGATCACGCCTGCTTTCGCCGCAACGTAGTTTGCTTGGCCAGGGTTTCCTAACACGCCGACAACGGATGAGATGTTGACAATTCGCCCTGAACGTTGTTTCATCATTTGTCTGGAAACACCTTTAATACAGTTGTAAACCCCTTTTAGATTCACGTCTAGGACATCGTCCCACTCGTCATCTTTCATTCTCATGAGTAGGTTATCCTTGGTAATACCCGCGTTATTAATGAGGATATCGAGTTGTCCAAAATGATCGACAACCTTCTTGACCATCGCTTTAACGGTGTCCCCATCTGCAACGTTAGCTTGTACGGTAATCGCTTTTTGCCCTAGTTTTTCTACTTCCGCAGCCAATTCCTGCGCTGCAGCTTCGCTTCCTGCGTAGTTAATGGCTACATCTGCTCCTGATTTTGCAAGTTCAAGTGTGATGGCACGTCCGATCCCTCTCGCTCCTCCTGTAATGAGAGCGACTTGTCCTTTAAGGTTCATTACAGATCCTCCTATGCTCCTTTTAGTTTTGCGCGCCTCGGTGGTAACACTCCTTCGCAACTCGAGCTTTGCTCAAAGGTTGCTGCGGAGGATACCACCATGCGCTTGAGTGTGATTCAGTGTAGGGTTATTTACCTTGATTGCTAGTGAGTGATAAGTGCTATAGCTCCATTATGGCTTTTTCTATTTATTTATTTTAGTTTTTCAAGGGTATGTACAAGGCTTTCTTGGTCAGATACGGTATGTATGGTCACGTCACGATCAATTTTTTTGATGAGACCAGATAGGACTTGTCCGGGTCCTATTTCAACAAATGTATCGACACCTTGTTCAATCATCCACTGTACAGAGTCTTCCCATAAAACGGGTGAGAAAACCTGCTCGACTAAGGCATGCTCTAGATCGTCACCTAACATGGCTGGTCTTGCGTCTACATTGGTCACGACTGGAACTTTGGCCGTGTTGATCGTGATTTTCTCAAGTTCATGCGCGAGTTTGCTGGCCGCTGGCTTCATTAAGTCTGAGTGGAAAGGACCACTGACAACTAGCGGAATGACACGACGAATGCCTGCTTCTTTTAGCTGTTTACTCGCTTGATCGACGCCTTCCTTTGTTCCAGAGATCACGATTTGTTTTGGCGAGTTCATATTGGCCATTTGAACGGCGTTGCCAGCGAGTGTGATTTCTTCACAGATGTTACCGATTGTTTCACGGTCTCCGCCCATCACAGCAGCCATAGCACCTTGACCTGCCGGGACGGCTTCGTCCATGAATGTTCCGCGTTTGTGAACAGTGGCTACACCGTCCGCAAATGACATGGCTTCTGCTGCGATGAGTGCAGAGTATTCTCCCAAGCTGTGCCCAGCGACAAAGTCTGGTCGTGGGGCTTGTTGTTTGAATACTTCGTAGTAGGCGATACTCGTTGTGAGTATGGCTGGCTGTGTATGGTATGTGAGTTTCAATTCTTCCTCTGGTCCTTCAAAGCATAAGCGTGATAAATCATAGCCCAAAGCCTCATCCGCTTCTTCAAAAACACGCTTCACCTCGGGAAAAGCGTCGGACATGGCTTTTCCCATGCCCACTTGTTGTGCGCCTTGGCCAGGAAAAACGTATGCGATCTTACCCATTCGTTACACCCTTTCATGCTATTTGATATCTATCTTTAGATGGCTACGATGAGTATGGATCTGTGGACTTTAGTCTAAGTTCCATCTCATCGCACTGCCACCCCAAGTGAGTCCGCCACCAAAACCGACAAAGACGAGGATATCTCCTTTTTTCACCCGCTTTTCTCGTACCGCTTCATCTAGTGCAACGGGGATAGAGGCGGAAGACATGTTACCGTACTTATCTAAGTTCACGACAACACGGTCCTCTGGTAGTTTTAATCTTTTTCTCGCTGCATCTATGATTCTGAGATTAGCTTGGTGCGGGACGAGCAAAGAGACTTCTTCTTTGTTTAATCCCGCTTTTTCTATGACGGCGTCAGACACCTGCTCCATGACACGAACCGCAAACTTAAAGACTTCATTGCCGTTCATTTTAATATACTGGAGTCGGTTATCCATGTTTTCAGGTGACATAGGATGTCTAGAACCGCCTCCTGGTTGGCAGAGTAAAGACCCGCCGCTACCATCAGCGCCTAATTCAAAGGATAGGAAGCCGTAGCCTTCTTCTGTTGGACCGACGACAACGGCACCAGCGCCATCACCAAAGAGGACACACGTGTTACGGTCTTCCCAGTCTACAATTTTTGATAGGCTCTCAACACCAACGACTAAAACATGCTTATAAAATCCGTTTTGAATGAATTGTGTGGCTGTTGTAACGCCGTATAAAAACCCAGAGCATGCTGCTGATAGATCGTAAGCTGCAGCAGAGTGAGCCCCTAATCTATCCTGTAAAATACAAGCGGTTGATGGAAAGAACATATCTGGTGTTACAGTGGCCACGATAATAAGGTCTAGGTCATCAGCCGTGATACCTGCCCGTTCCATCGCCTTAATACTGGCTTCGTACGCCATGTCTGAAGATGCGATTTCATCGGCAGCGATACGACGTTCTCTGATACCTGTACGAGTGACAATCCATTCATCATTAGTATCCACCATCTTTTCCAAGTCGAAGTTCGTTAACACTTTTTCAGGAAGATATGAACCCGTTCCCAATACCCCAACTGACGGCTTCGTCATTATTCATCACTCTCTTTCTGTACTTCACTACGAATAGATTCAAGTACATCTTCTTTTATAAACTTTCTAGCTTGGCCGACTGCATTTTTGATCGCGATCTCATTCGAAGATCCGTGTGCTTTGATACATCCACCGTTTAAGCCGAGAAGAGGTGCGCCCCCATACTCGGTATAATCCATGGTTTTCTTTATTCTTTTTAAACTTGGCTTGAGTACTAATGTTGCCAGTTTATTAGGCAAACTTGCCGTGAGTTCTTTTTTTAACATGGTAAATATAGCACTACCCGCGCCTTCTGCCGTTTTGAGCAAGACGTTACCAGAGAATCCGTCACAAACCACCACGTCTGCCACAGCAAAGGGCACATCACGCGCTTCAACGTTACCAATGAACTGAAGTTCGTTATCATCCTTCAGCAGAGAGAAGGTTTGTTTGGTCAACTCGTTGCCCTTCGCTTCTTCTGTGCCAACATTAAGCAGTGCTACAGACGGGTTGGTTAAACCCATCACATTTTCAGCGTAGATTTTACCCATCTTGGCGTATTGATGGAGATGAGAAGCTTTAGCTTCTACATTCGCCCCCACATCTAATACGAGACAATGATGACCGTGCACAGTTGGGAAATATGTCGCCAAAGCCGGTCTTTCGATGCCCTTTAGGCGACCAGTGACTAAAAGACCAGCCGTCATGTAAGCACCCGTATTTCCGGCTGAAATACAGGCGAGCGCTTCTTGGTCTTTGACCATTTTGGCCGCTTTCACTAGCGACGAATCTTTCTTTTTCCTCACGGCGCGTACAGGCTCTTCGTCCGTTTCAATGACTTCATCAGCGTTAACGATGCTTAAACGTTCATGTGCTTGAGGCAGATGCTGCTTAACTTTATCTTCTTGACCGACTAATAGTATCTCTATATCGTCAAATGCTTCTAAGGCTAAAAGCGCCCCTTCTACCATCGCTTTAGGTGCGTGATCTCCACCCATAGCATCAAGTGCAATTTTCAAGGTTGTCACTCCTTAACTCATGTAGTTTGCGAATCTTTACGGTAGATATTAAACCTACCCGAAAACACCAATTCATTTCCGATAAAGGAGTCGATCTTCACCTTCGTACGATCATCGCTACGTTCCATCACTTGGGCTTTAGCGACGACACGCTCACCTACTCTAACAGATCGCAAAAACTTAATTTCAGCGGAAGAGGTCAGGGCCAGTTCATCGTTGATGACAGCAACTGCAAGTGAGTTAGCCTGTGCAAACAAGTGATGGCCCCTTGCGATTTTATTCCTTGTAAAAACATGCTCATCACGTATATCTAAAATAGAAATAGCACTATCATCAAGTTGCAGGTCGATAATTTCTCCTATGACTTCGTCGGCCATCAGAGATTTTACTTCATCATAATTTTGTTCTGCAACATATTTGATCCTTTCACGTAATTCTGGAATCGACTTTTCTAAACGATCTAGTCGAATAGTTTGAACGCTCACATTAAACTGATGAGCAAGTTCTTCATCAGTCATAAAAGGATTTTGCTTTAACGTTTCAACCAGCTGGTTTTGCCTATCGCTTTTGGATAATTTTGCCAAGCGTTGTCACCTCTCCACCCTTAAAAACCCACCGTTCAGTTAGAACATATATTTTTAGCACCCACCTATAAGCTTAGCCTATGTAGAATGAGTAGCTTTTAGTACTTGGTACTAATAGTAGTATATAGTAGTCTCTCTATGTTGGCAATCCTTTTTTAGTCTAAATGCTCACTCTCAAGCGCGCCTTCCCTCTTGAGATACTGAATAAGTTGAGGATATTCCTTTTGTTCCCAGAATGCGTCGTGTTGTACAAGCTTAGCCGCATCATCCCTGGCCACCTCTAACGTACGGTAGTCATGGATCATATCTGCAACCTTGAATTCAGGTAGTCCGCTTTGTTTGGTCCCAAAGAAGTCACCTGGTCCCCTTAGTTCCAGGTCTTTCTGCGCTAATTCAAATCCATCAGACGTTTCTCTCATGATATTCATCCGTTCCATGCCAACCTCAGTTTTAGGATCAGCTACTAATATACAATAAGATTGGTGCTCACCACGTCCCACTCTTCCTCGTAGTTGGTGCAGCTGTGATAGACCAAAACGTTCAGCATCCTGTATGACCATCAGTGTAGCATTAGGCACATTCACACCTACCTCTACGACCGTAGTAGAAACTACGAGCTGTACTTCTTGGTTGGCGAACGCCTTCATCATTTCTTCTTTTTCATCTGATGTCATTTGTCCGTGCAGAAGGCCAATGTTGTATTGTGGTAGACATTCTTTCAACTTCGCATGCATGTCGATCGCATTTTGAACGTCAAGTTTATCCGATTCTTCTATGAGGGGGCAAATGACATACGCTTGTCTGCCTTGTCCTAATTCTTTATCTATAAATTGAACCACACGATCAAACATACTCTCTCTGACCCAATACGTTTCGATCTTTTTTCGACCGGCTGGAAGTTCGTCAATGACGGATACATCCATATCACCGAAGGCCGTGATTGCAAGTGTTCGGGGAATAGGTGTGGCCGTCATAAATAAAACATCCGGGGCAAATCCCTTCTGTCTTAGCTTCCTTCTCTGACCGACACCGAATCTATGTTGCTCGTCTATGACAACAAGACCCAGGCGGTTAAAATGAACGTTGTCTTGGATCAGGGCGTGGGTACCAATCACGAGATCGATGAGCCCCATTTGAAGGCCGGCGTAAATTTCTCGTTTTTCCTTGGTCTTCGTGCTGCCAGTTAAGAGCGCAATTTGGAGATCCGTCCCTTCGAAAAATGACTTTAGAGACATGTAGTGTTGCTCTGCTAAAATTTCTGTTGGAACCATCAAAGCCCCTTGATGGCCTGCGGTGATAGACCCGTATAAGGCTAAAGCTGCCACGGCGGTCTTTCCTGACCCTACATCACCTTGTAGCAAACGATTCATTGCTCGATCTGAACGCATATCGCTTAGAATATCCTCTAACGCGCTTTGTTGTGCACCCGTCAGCGTAAAAGGAAGGGTGTTGATATGAGCTTGTAATAGCTCGTCATTAATAACCTGAGTCATACCAGGCTGTTGATCCCTCTGAATTCTTTTGTATGTATGTAATTTCAATTGAAACAAGAAAAATTCTTCATAGACCATTCGGCGCTTCGCACTTTTAAACAAGTCTAGGGAGTCTGGAAAATGTAAATGCTCTATAGCTTCTGATCTCCCCATAAGTTTATAGCGTTGAATTAAAGGCTCAGGCAAAATTTCAGGTATGTTCCTCCCATATTCATCATAAGCACGCCGGATCATCTTTTGTAAAAATGAGGAACTGACTTGACTGTTAACAGAATAGACAGGGACTAGGCTCTCCTCTTTATTTTCAGGTAGGGACGGTTGCTTAAAAGAATAAGTCTGGACTGTTAATTGCATTCTGTTTTTATCTAGCTTCCCTGTTAGCGTCACACTTTTACCAACCGTAAACTGCTTTTTGGCAAAATGGCGATTAAACATAACGGCTGTGACGAGATAGCGTTCATCTACTAACACGCGCACGCTGAGCCTAGACTTTTTGCGACCATAAAAACGGAGGTGAGGCTCACTGTGGACCTTACCAACAATGGTCACCTTCTCGTCATGGGCGGCGTCTGCTAAATCCTTGACACTACGATCTTCATGCTTAAACGGAAAGTACATGAGTAGATCTTCAATTGTTTCAATACCTAATTGGGAGAGGTCGCTTGCGCGTTCCTCTCCCACTCCATTAATCTGTTGTACTGATACATTTAAATTGTTATGATTTTGACTCACTTTTTGTCGGCTGCCCACCAAAGACTTTTGCTTCTAATTCTTTGCCTGTTGGGGTTGCAGCCAGCCCTCCTAGTGCAGTTTCTTTTAACGTATGTGGCATGGTTTTACCGATACGATACATAGCATCAATGACTTCATCTGCCGGTATGGCAAATGTAATGTCTGCTAAAGCCATATCGGCTGCTACCATGGCAATCGAAGCCCCGATCGCGTTACGTTTCACACATGGGACCTCCACGAGACCTGCGACTGGGTCACAAACTAAACCTAGCATATTCTGTAATGCAATGGCAACAGCTTGAGCAGATTGAGAAGGCGTACCACCTGCTATCTCAACAATGGCTGCCGCAGCCATGGCTGATGCTGACCCGGTCTCAGCTTGGCAGCCCCCTGTCGCACCTGCGATGAAGGCATTGTTGGCCACGACGTAACCTATGGCACCTGAGGCGAATAAAAAGCGTATCTGATCTTCCTTGGAAGCGTTTAGTTTTTGAGCCACACTAAACAGTGTACCAGGTACGATACCTGCAGCCCCTGCTGTAGGTGTCGCGCAAATAGTCCCCATCGCTGCATTGACTTCGTTCGTTGACATGGCTTTGCTGACAGCATCCAAAACGGTCTCCCCAGATAGAAAGTCCCCTTTTTGGATATAAGCTTGAAGTTTTTTTCCTGCGCCCCCTGTTAAACCGCTGTGAGAGCGTATATCTTCGGTGATCCCTCTCTGAACGGCTTTTTCCATGACGTCGTACGCTTTCTCCATCTGCTCCCAAATCTCATCTATAGTCTTTCCACTGATCTCTACTTCCTGAGCTAACATGACGTCCGATATTTTCTTATTTTCTTGTTCTGCAATGGATATTAATTCTGCTACAGTTTTAAAATTAGCCACACTGGACCCCTCCCCTATGCTTGTAATCGTGTCACCGTCAGAATATAAGGGATCTGTTGTATTTCATCTAGTAATGCTTGTGGTATTTGCTGATCGGTTTCTATCGCCATCAGCGCTTCAGACCCTTTTGATTTTCTAGCCACCTCCATGTGACCGATGTTTAACTCGTACTTACTGAGCACATTAGACACACCGGCAATCATACCGTGACGATCTTCATGCAACACGAGCAAAGCTGGATGATGACCTGACAACCGTAGATGAAACCCGTTCATAGAGATAATTTCTATATTACCACCGCCAATGGAGATGCCAACAATCTCCACTTCACCAAACTCATCCGCTAGCTTTACTTTGGCCGTGTTGGGATGCTCTGTTTCCTCTTCACTAATTAATGTCGTCACATCCACGCCTTGTTCCTTGGCTAACGCTTTGGACTCGATGATCCCCTCGTCATGAGTATCAAGATCGAGTATTCCTCCGATAAGAGCAATTTCTGTCCCATGTCCTTTATACGTTTGAGCAAAGGAGCCATAAAACGTGATTTCAGCCGTTTCAGGATGTCGCCCAAATATATTACGGGCGATCTTTCCTATACGAGCTGCACCAGCCGTATGCGAACTTGATGGTCCAATCATAATTGGGCCAATAATATCAAAGACGGTACGATACTTCACTCTCCTCACCACCTGTTTTCTATTGTCTTTCCTGTATGAACACGATTATAAAAATGTCTGCTAAGAACATTTTAACATAACAAACATTCCTATTGCGCGATATAGGAATGTTTGTATCTGTCTATATTATGATATGCACGTGTTAGACGAAAAGACTTGTGGTAAATGTCTATCAAGCACGCGCATGATGTAGTGGTCGTAGGGTCTAAAATTGACCCTTGGTTGATCTACTCAACAGCGAGTATAAACGGATAAAGGGGTTGATCTCCCTTATGTATTTCGACCTCTATCTCTTCATAAGCCTGTTCTATGTCTTCCGCTAGGGTTTCCGCTTCCTCTTCTGTCACATCCTCACCGTAAATCAGGGTCAATATTTCGCTTTCTTCATCGCATAATTGAGCAATCAGCTTTCTCAATGTTTCGTCACGATCTTTGTCAGTGGCGACGATCTTGCCATTATATAGGCCCATAAAGTCGTCTTTGGATATATGTACACCATCGATTTCAGTATCCCTGACAGCATATGTGACCTGCCCCGCTTTGACGTGATCTTTGGCTTGGTTCATCGCTTCACGGTTTTCTTCTAATGATAATGTTGGATTATAAGATAATAAGGACGCCATACCTTGAGGCACATTTTTCGTAGGGATCACCACTACTGGGACATCAATAAGTTCGCCAGCTTGTTCTGCGGCCAAGATGATATTGCTATTGTTAGGTAATATCATGATTTTTTGGGCATTCATCTGTTTTGCTGCGTTCACAAAATCTTCAGTGCTCGGATTCATGGTTTGTCCACCCTGAATGACAACGTCAGCACCTAAGCTTGTAAAAATATCTTCAATACCTTGGCCCATCGCCACTGTGATGAGGCCATATTCCTTCTGCTCTGTCTCTTCATTTTCCACTGTCGTAGCTTGGCCTTGTTTAGAGCTACCCTCTTTATCTTTGATTGCTATAAATTGCTCTCTCATATTTTCGATCTTAATATTCGTTAAATCTCCGAATCGTTGGGCTAACTCCATTACTTTATATAGCTCTTCGGCATGAATATGTACTTTAACAAGCTCGTCATCAGAAATCACGAGTAATGAATCGCCAAATTGAGTCAACTGTTGACGAAATTGTTGCTCGTTAAACAGCGGGGCACGTTCAGGACTTAAGCGCACCATGAATTCTGTACAGTAGCCAAACTCAATATCTTCTACCGATAAGACACCAGACTGCATCATCTCCGCTACTTCATCGCGCACATGCTCTTCCTTGTTCTCGTTGATCGCTTCACGATCCTCAACATCATCTTCATGATGTTCAGGTAAACTTTCTCCCTTTAATACTGCAAGGAAGCCTTCATACACATACACTAAACCTTGCCCACCTGAGTCAACGACACCTACCTGCTTCAATACGGGTAATAAATCAGGCGTGCGCTGTAATGAAGCTTTGGCTTCTTCTAGTACTTGCGCCATGACTTCTGTGATATCATCCGTCTGTCTAGCCGCTTTGTCTGCTTTTTCGGCTGCATCTTTGGATACGGTTAGAATCGTTCCTTCAACTGGCTTCATCACGGCTTTATAAGCTGTTTCTACCCCGTGACGCAGCGCTTTGGCAAAAAGCTTTGAATCTATGGCATCTTCCTCTTCTATCGCCTTGCCAAACCCGCGAAAAAGCTGAGATAGGATGACACCTGAGTTACCTCTGGCACCCATAAGAAGCCCTCTTGATAGCGCTTTCGCAACTTGAGAAATGTCTTGGGCACTCACTTTATTCATCTCGTTCACCCCAGAAGTGAACGACAGGTTCATATTAGTCCCCGTATCCCCGTCTGGGACTGGGAAAACGTTAAGTGAGTCCACTGTTTTAACATGTTTTGTTAGGTTCTTTGCTCCCTCTTGAATCATGCGAGCAAATAAAATGCCGTCTATTTTGTCATGTTTCACCTATGATCCTCCTAACTCCTTCGACTACTCCGACACCAACCGCGTTATGGGTTGGTGATTCGTACCCCTTGTACAAATATATTCACAGTAGACACCTGCAAACCTAGCGTTTGCTCAAGTGTATATTTGACTTTAGATTGAACGTTATGAGCCACTTCAGATATCTTCGTGCCATAACTCACAATAATGTACATGTCTACATGAATACCTTCTTCATCCTCTCGAACGACGACGCCTTTACTTAAATTGTCGCGCCCAAGCAACTCCGTGATACCGTCCTTTAGCTGCTTACGTGAGGCCATTCCAACAAGACCATAGCAATCCAATGCAGCTCCTCCGGCCAACGTTTCAATGACTTCTACTGAAACATCTATCTGTCCCAGCTGTGTCGAAATCTCAACTGTCATGATTCCAGCCCCCTTACGAGAGAATTGAGTGATTCTGTTTCATTTTACTACAACATCCCTCTTTTTAAAAGTTTATCTCTCCGCTACGAATTCCATTCCGTTTCTTGACCAAAAAAATGGGGATGATAAAGGCCGTATACCGTTCTGTCTCATTGCATTTTAAAAATTGATATGCTAATATATACAAGTGTTTTCTTTAACAGCTGACGAAGGTTTGAATGGACTGATAGATGTCTATTCTGTAGAGGAGGTGTAACGATGGCGCGCAAATGTTACGTAACTGGAAAAACAGGTAAGACTGGAAATAAACGAAGTCACGCTCTTAACCAAACAAAGCGTAAATGGGGCGTAAACGTTCAGAAGGTTCGTATCCTAGTAGATGGAAAGCCAAAACGTGTTTATGTCAGTACTAGAGCACTTAAATCTGGTAAGGTACAACGCGTTTAATGTTTCGACATGCACTCATAAAAATGAGCGTATGGCTCTTTTCGCCATGACGCTCATTTTTTTATGTCCAGTCTTTACAAAACAATAGACTGTTAAGGAAATCTCAACAGTCTGATGAACAATAAAGTCTTATGTTGAAAGGACTACTTATCTTTACGAAATACACCCAAAACCATCCTGACCACATTTCCGATAAACCTCGGTAGTTTAATGGTGTAAAATTTCATACCATACCCCTCCTTTAGGCAAAGAAAGCCTCCTTCGGCCACTGACCTATGACCATTATATTCCGCCTTTACCTAACGGTTCATAAGTCGTGTTCACGACACTCTTTACCACTATAGATATGTCCTAATTTAAAAGTTAGAACATCATCTTATCCGCGAATGTCATGAATCGCTTGTGCACGATCGGGTTGGTTGAAGACGGCCGAACCAGCGACAAGGACATTGGCCCCTGCATTTCGGCATAACTCAGCCGTTTCAGGTGTCACCCCTCCATCGACTTCAATGTTGATGTGGTGTAAACCTTTTTCTTGTATCCATGCGTGGCAAGTTTTAATTTTTTCTAGTACGGAGGGGATAAAGCTTTGACCACCAAAACCAGGGTTCACAGTCATAAATAATATGAGATCTAGATCTGGTATGATATCCCTGATCATGTCGACCGGTGTGGCCGGGTTTAACACGACACCTGCTTTCGCACCGTGATCCTTAATTTGATGGATCGTCCGATGCAGATGAGGTGAAGCCTCCTGATGAACGGATATGATATCTGCACCACTCTGGGCAAAATCCGGTATATATCTTTCAGGTTGTTCAATCATTAAGTGCACATCAAGCGGAAGGGATGTGTGCGGACGTATCGCCTCTACGATTAACGGTCCTATGGTGATATTCGGGACAAAGTGACCGTCCATGACATCAACATGAATCCAATCTGCCCCTCCTCGTTCGACGTCTTTTATCTCGTTGCCTAGTTGTGCAAAGTCTGCTGATAGTATAGATGGCGCGATGATAGTCATGCGTTTAAAACCCCCTACGATATTTTTCATCTTGAATCTTTTCTAAAAACTGTATGTAATGCTGATACCGGTGTTGGGCGATATGACCGTCCTCCACTGCCTGCTTAACCGCACACTTAGGTTCTTTTTGGTGTAGGCATTCTCTAAATTTGCACTGCGGGCGATACGGCTCAAAATCGATAAAATACTCCGTGAGCGTCTCAGGTTCTATCCCCGTAAAATCTAACTGACTAAAACCCGGGGTATCTGCCACGAATCCACCTTTGGGCAATGGGATTAACTCCACGTGTCGGGTAGTGTGCTTCCCTCTTCCTAAACGATTCGATATTTCCCTCGTTTCTAGTTCTAATTGAGGATCAATCGCGTTTAACAGGGAAGATTTCCCCACACCGGATTGTCCAGCAAAAACGGTCGTTTTTCCAGATAGATATTCAGTCAGGTGCTCTATGCCGTTCTGTGTTGTCGCACTGGTCATGAAAAAGGGATAGCCCAGATCTTGATATGCTTTTATCTCTGGATATTGATGCTCAGGATGGTCTGCCAAATCCACTTTAGTTAAACAGATGACGGGCGTGATTCGGGCCTGCTCAATATGTACAAGAAACTTGTCTAGTAGTATGGCGCTGAAGGCTGGTTCGTTGACAGAGAAGACGAGTAACGCTTGATCCACATTAGCCACAGGCGGACGGTTGAGTTCATTTTTACGCGCATGAACCTCCGTTACAGTGCCTTCCTCATTTTGCCCGGGATCAAATTGGACATAATCCCCTACTAAAGGCGATATTTTTCTCTTCTTGAATACACCTCTGGCTCGGCACTGCCAAACACGCTTCGTTTCATCTTCTTGTACATAGTAGTATCCACTTAATGCTTTAATAATTTGGCCCTTTGGCATGGCTTACTCCTCCTGCTCGTACGTCACAGTCTTGGGTCCCTCGTGAATTTGACCATTTTTATATACGGTGATGGTCCCGTCCTGCATAGGTGAGACTTTTAAGTTCAGTGAGTATCTCTGACTTTCTTCGATTTGCTCATCGATCACTTTCTCTTCTTCTCTATTGGCATCTGAGACGTAAATTTCGATATTTGCCACTTCGTTCTCTTCCAACGTGATCTCAATGTCTTCCGTCACATTTCGCTGGGCATCCTTCTTCCCCTTACTAACCCAAATGGTAATAGGGGTACCCGGCTCAACCTCTTGTTGCGGATCAATAGGATGCTGACGGTAAACGACGCCTTTATTGTAATCCGAATAGTCTCTCTCTATAGCATCAAGTTCTAAATTATATCTTAAGAGTGTCGCTTCAGCCGCTTGCTCCGATAAGCCCACAAGGTTAGGCATATTCACAACGGATTTACCAGAACTGACAACTAACCTTACCGTGGTTTCTTCGGGGACGACCCACTCGTTTGCTTCTGGTTGTTGACTGATCACCATTCCTTCAGACAGTTCGGGATGTTTCTCATACTCAACTTCAATGGCTTTAAAATCTCTCAATAACCCTCTCACTGTTTGTTCGTGCATATATTGAAAGCTACCCATACGTTCCTTTTGCTGGCCTAAACTGATGGTTAGCCGTATATGACTGTTTTCCTTAGCAGTTCCTCCACCTACAGGGGACTGTGTAATCACGTGTCCTTCTTCAACCTCATCATGAAAGACCGTTCTTTTATCGATTTGAAATCCTTGTTTTTCTAATATTTCACGTGCTTCTTCCTCTGAAAGATGTGTGACATCCTCCACTTCTATCTCTTTGACATACAGTAACTCTAAAACATAGCCGGTGCCTTTTACCACTCCGAAACCTAGTAAGCTCACAACGACAAACGATATGAGCAGCTTAACCCATAGTGGGCGCTTTGTGTCTGACTCATCCTCTTCATCGTCCTCATGAAGGGACTCATGGTCATCATTTGATTGAAGAACATCTTGGTTTTCAGAGTCGTTCGAGCTTTTCCATCCATCTTCTTGTTGAACTGATGATGCATCGTCATGGCCCTGTTGGCCTTCGAGCATGTCTTCATGAATAACTGGCATCACTTTAGTGGCTTCCTCATCATCAGCATCATCCGTTAAGTCGATCTTCTGTTCATTTAGTCTCTCAGGGCTCAAAGCTGTCTCTAGCGTTTCAATCAATTCCCGAGCAGAGGCGTATCGTTTCAAGGGATCTCTAGCTAATGCACGTAAAATGATATTTTCTACACTTTGAGGGATACTAGGGTTAAGATGACGTGGATCCTGAAATTTATCCTGTAAATGCTTCAAAGCGACAGTTATTGGAGAATCACCGGAGAAAGGGAGCTCTCCTGTTACCATTTCGTATAACACAACACCTAGAGAGTAGATGTCTGATTTTTCCCCTGTAATGCCACCCTTGGCTTGTTCGGGTGAGAAATAATGAACGGACCCAACGACTGAACCTGTATGTGTAATCGTAGACGACGACACGGCTCTGGCAATCCCAAAATCTGTGACTTTAATTTTTTTATCTCTGTTAATCAAAATATTGTGAGGTTTAATATCACGGTGGATAATTTGATTGTGATGCGCATGCTCCAACGCTTCAGCAATCTGTTTTGTAATTGAAACAGCGTCTTCACTAGGCAAGGGGCCATGTTCTTTTATATACTCTTTTAATGTCCACCCTTCAACTAATTCCATGACAATGTAATGGACGTCCTCCTCCACCCCTACGTCATAGATACTCACGATGTTAGGATGAGAGAGACTAGCAGCTGCTTGAGCTTCTCGACGAAAGCGGTTCACAAAGTCATCATCAATGGCGTACTGTGGTCGTAATATTTTCAGAGCAACGATTCGATTGAGCAGTTCATCTTTCGCTTTGTAAACGATGGCCATCCCTCCACCACCGACGCGATCTAAAACTTCATAACGACCTACAATCTTTTTCCCTATCAACGAGATTCACCTCACTTTCGTCCGTCTTCATCAATCTTATGTAGCAAGATCAGCGTGATGTTATCATCGCCTCCAGCGTCTAGGGCATACTGAAGGAGTACAGCTGCCTTCTCATCTGCTGTAGGGTACTGATCTAGGATGTCTTTCATTTGTTCTTCTTCTATCATATTCGTGAGGCCATCGGAGCAAAGCAGGATATGTTCGTGATCGAGATAAAAAAGGGTGCGAATATCTGCTTTGACATCTTCATCCGTCCCTAACGCCCTTGTGATCACGTTACGTTGAGGATGAATTTCTGCTTGTTCTTCTGAAATCTGGCCTGTACGGACTAACTCATTGACGAGTGAATGATCCTCGGTTACTTTTTCTAATTGTTGATCATGATAGCGATAGACACGGCTATCCCCTACATGGGCCACGATGTAATACTCTTTAAAGCAAAGTGTGACAGCTAATGTTGTTCCCATACCGTAATGAGACTCATGTTGTTGGGCATAATCAAAGATGGATTGATTGGCCCCCCTTATTTGATGGAGGAGCCAATCCTCCCAATCTTGATTACTTTTGTCGAGATCGACTTCATCAAATGCTTTCCTCAGATGATCGACGGCCATTTGGCTGGCAACATCCCCCGCTTGATGACCTCCCATGCCATCTGCGACGATGGCCATTAAAGCGTCATCTCCACGCTTGATCACTTCTCCACTGTCTTCGTTCACTTGTCGATAGTGACCAACATGCGTCAAAACCGCTACTTCCACTCAGGTCACCTCGTCTCCTCTTTTCGTTCTTGTGCCCGTAGCTGTCCACATGCGGCTGCAATATCACTACCATGCTCACGTCTGATCGTACATGTCACGCCGCGCTTTTCTAAAGTGTCTCTAAACCTGAAGATATCGTCTTTCGGTGTGCGGACATAATCCCTTTCAGGCACGTAGTTCACCGGTATTAAGTTGACATAACAGTTAATATCTTTGATTAGTCGGGCCAACTCTTCGGCATGTTCGACTTGGTCATTCACGCCGCCAAACAGTCCGTATTCAAACGTAATACGTCTGCCTGTTTTATCAATATAATACTTCACAGCCTCCATTAATTCATCTAACGGGTAAGCACGATTAATCGGCATTAATCTCGAACGTATATCTGTATTTGGCGCATGTAAGGAAATGGCCAAGTTGATCTGTAAATTTTCATTGGCAAAGTCGTATATTTTTGGTATGATCCCGCTTGTCGATACGGTAATATGACGGGCACCAATATTAAGTCCTTTATCATGGTTAATGGTTTTGAGGAACCCTAACATAGGATCAAAGTTCTCAAACGGCTCCCCTATGCCCATGATGACCACGTGGGAAGCTCTTTCTCCTGTAGGGTCTAATGCTTTTTGTGCTTCTAACACTTGGGCGACAATCTCACCTGCTGTAAGGTTTCGTTTCAACCCCCCTAATGTAGACGCACAAAACGTACACCCGATGCGACATCCCACTTGGGTCGTCACACATACACTGTTGCCATACTGATGTCTCATAATGACAGTTTCGATGGAGTAACCATCACGTAAACCAAAGAGAAACTTGATGGTCCCGTCTTCTGATTCTTGCTTTAACGCTTCATCTAACGCGTGCATCGTAAAGGAACGCTCTAATTTCTCTCGTAACCCTTTGGATAAGTTGGACATGTCTTCAAAACGACTGACGCGCTTGACGTACAGCCAATCAAAGATTTGCGATGCTCTAAACTTAGGTTCGCCAACTGAGACCACCCAGTTTTGTAGCTCTTCAAATGTGAGATCGTAAATTAGGGGTGGGTCAAACTCGGGCTTTAAAGGATTTATTTTTTTCTGCTGTGTTTGATTTTCATGTGTCACTGTCTGTACTGTACTCATATTAATCACCAAAATTTCTTTGTAGTTTAATCATATAGAATCCGTCCGAACCAAAATGTTGCGGTAAAATTTGTCTCTCACTATCAGGCACGATATGAAAATCTGTATGATCCGCTAGAAAGTGACCAATCACAGACTGATTCTCTTCCTTCTCAATCGTACAAGTACTGTAAACAAGATGGCCCCCGGGCTTGAGTAATGGAGATACTTTTTTCAGCAGCTCGAGCTGCACCTTAGAAATCTGAGCAATATCCGATTCGGTTTTGCTCCACTTTAAGTCTGGCTTGCGACGTATCACACCAAAACCGGAGCAAGGTGCATCGAGAAGGATACGGTCAAACGATTCCTGAGTTTGGTCTTGAAGCAAACGTGCGTCTGCAGTCAGCGTGTCAACGATAGAGGTGCCCAAACGTTGGGCGTTCTCACGGACAAGCTTTTCCTTATGTGGATGAAGATCTACGGCTAAAATTTGGCCTTCATCCCTCATATACTCAGCCAGATGTGTCGTCTTCCCGCCTGGGGCGGCACAGGCGTCCAATACCCTCATGCCTGGTTGCGGATCCAGCAAATGAGGGATCAGCATCGAGCTTTCATCTTGGATCGTGAAATATCCTTCAGAGAATAAGGAAGACTGCGTCACATTCCCACCTTCTAACACAATGACACCCTCATCGACTATGGTGGATGGCTGTACTTTATACCCTTCTGTTTCTAGCTTGGTCATCACGTCTTCCCGCGTCGCTTTGAGTTGATTCACGCGCAGCGTCATGCGTGGGGGTCTATTGTTTGCCTCACATATGAGACGGGTATCCTCGTATCCATACTGTTCATCCCAGCGATCAACGAGCCAAGTAGGGTGTGAGGTCTGTATCGCTAAACGTTCCACCTTATTCGTCAGTGTATCTAATGAAGGGCGTTCAGATCGTAAATAAGCACGCAGAACCCCATTGACCATACCAGAAATCCCTCTATGTCCTTTTATTTTGGCAATCTCAACCGCTTCATGCACAATGGCACGATCCGGAACTCGATCGAGGAAGTGAATCTGATATACACTAAGTCGTAGTAATTGCTTAACCCAGGGGTCTAATTTATTTAATGGTTTTTTCAACAATGGCTGTAAATAAAAATCAATGATGCGTAGATGTTGTAATGTGCCATATACAATTTCAGTCATCAGATGCTTGTCACGCTTATCCATATCAGGCTGTCCCTGTAATAAGCGATTAAGCATTAAGTTGCTGTAAGCGCCGCCCTGTTCAATTTGCTCCAATGCTTTCAGCGCTAAGGTGCGCGTTAAGTGCTTTTTAGAAACCATAATTTCTCCTTACCCGCCAAAGGTCATGCCGACTCTCCAATGGTTACCCGAACCGTGTAGAAAGTCTGATACTGACATACGTTTTTTACCTGCTGGCTGAATCTCTTTTAATGTTAATCCTGTGCCATCACCACATACCACTTTAAGACTGTCAGCGTCTAGCTGATAAATGGTCCCCGGTGATGGGTCTAGGTGTTTGTCATTCGTTATCTCTGCCACCCATACCTTCACGACGTCGCCTTCCATTGTTGTGAAGGACCCTGGAAAGGGCCGCATCCCACGAATGTGGTTATAAATATCTTTCCCGCTTTTGGTCCAATCTATCTGTTCATCTTCCCGTTGGATATTAGGGGCATAGCTGACAAGATCAGGTTCTTGTGGGGTTGGTTGTATACGTCCTTCAATCAATGCTGGCAATGTGTCCACTAAAAGCTCGGCGCCCAAATGACTGAGCTTATTAAACATGGAAGCCACATCATCTTCATCTTCAATCGGGATTGATTTTTGACTGATGATATCCCCTGCGTCTAGTGCTTTGACCATATACATGATCGTTACACCTGTCTCGCGCTCACCATTAATAATGGCATGATGAATGGGCGCACCACCACGATATTTGGGTAATAACGAGGCATGTACATTCATACATCCAAGATGAGGTAAGCTCAATACCTCTTCAGGAAGTAATTGACCAAACGCCGCCGTGACAATAAGGTCAGGAGCCCATGACTGAAGCTTCTTTAATTCATCTGAACCCTTTAGCTTCTGGGGTTGGAGAACAGGGAGACCGTGCGCTAAGGCTGTTTCTTTGACTGGCGGAGGGGTTAAAACCTTTTTTCTCCCCTTCGGCCTGTCCGGCTGAGTAACGACACCGACAATGTCATATTCACTGTCTATCAACGCTTCTAATGATGGTACGGCAAAATCAGGTGTTCCCATAAACACTATTTTCATTCTAGAGCCCTCCTACCTTTACTCTTCCTTCTCGTAGTACTGCTCCACATGGTCTGTGAAAAGCACGCCGTTTAAATGATCAATTTCGTGCTGTAAGGCTCGCGCAAGGAGGTCTTCACCTTCAATCTCAAACGTTTCACCGTGACGGTTCAGTGCTCGTACTTTACATTTTTGCGCTCGGCGAACATCACCTAATAAGCCTGGAAAACTCAAACATCCCTCTGGACCTAACTGTTCACCTGACTTGGAGACGATGACAGGGTTAATCAGTTCAATCAGTCCGTTGTCATCTCCAACATCAATGACAGTCACTCTTTTGGGAATCCCCACTTGAGGTGCAGCTAATCCTACACCATCCGCGTCATACATCGTTTCAGCCATGTCATCTAACAGTTTAATGATGTTTTTATTAATGTTCTTGACTTCTATCGTTTTTTCACGAAGGATAGGGTCTGGGTGTTTAACAATCATACGAATACCCACTGTTATCACTCCTACATTAGAATTTGTGGATTACGATCCACTTGAAGTATGAGGTCATTTTTATTTATATGTATGTCATTACGTTCAATCAGTTGTGTTAACAAACCTCCCAATTGAGGTTCATCCCTATATTTTATCATGCATTGGTATCGATATCTATCTTTGATCCTTGGAATCGGCGAGGCTACAGGTCCCAAAACGATTGTATTTGGTGATACCTGCTGTTTCACCCATTGTACCGATTGTTCACACACTTTCACAAGGTATGGTAAGTCGGGATGTGAAAAGGTGATTAATGTGAGGAAGTAATAGGGTGGATAGCCCCTCTGTCTTCTGTTTTTCATTTCTAATTGGTAAAATGTGTTGTAATCATGCTTTGACGCTGTTTCGATACTGTAGTGATCAGGTGTATAAGATTGGACGACTACTTTTCCCGGAAGCTCATGGCGGCCCGCACGTCCACTCACTTGGGTTAAAAGTTGAAAGGTTTTCTCTGCGGCACGAAAATCGGGCAAATGCAGAAGAGCATCAGCTGCGATGACACCCACAAGCGTCACACGCTCAAAATCTAGGCCCTTGGCAATCATTTGCGTGCCCAGAAGACAATCCGCTTTCTGCTCTCTAAAAGCTTGAAGGTGTTGTTCATGGGCCCCTTTTTTCTGAGTTGTATCCACATCCATACGAATCACACGTATCCCCGGAAAATGCTTGTATAGTTCCTCCTCCACTTTTTGAGTACCCGTACCGAAGAAGCGAATATGCTCACTCTCACATTGTGGACAGACGCTCAATTGACGCTCTTCATAGCCGCAATAATGACAGCGGTGTGCCCCATCTCTTTTATGGAACGTCAAAGAAATATCACAATGGGGACATTCTGCTACATACCCACAGTCTCGACACATGACAAACGTGTTATAGCCTCTCCGATTGAGGAACAGCACCATCTGTTCCCTCCGCTCAAGGCACGCGTTAATTTTCTCATATAACGGACGGCTGAACATGGTACGATTGCCTGCTTTTAATTCTTGCCGCATGTCCACCACTTCAACTTCGGGCAGTTGACTGCCTTGAATTCTCTGGTGTAAGGAAATAAGTTGATAGACCCCTTTTTGAGCCCGGGCAAAGCTTTCCAAGGTTGGCGTCGCACTCCCTAAAACAACAGGGACTTGGTGATACTGTGCACGAAAGATCGCCACGTCCCTAGCATGGTACTTCGGTGATTCTTCCTGCTTGTAAGAACTTTCATGCTCTTCGTCGATAATGATGAGACCCAGGTTTTGAAAAGGGGCAAAGAGAGCAGACCTTGCTCCGATGGCCACCTTCACTTGCCCGTCTCTGATTCTTCTCCATTCATCGTAACGTTCACCTGAGGACAAGCGGCTATGCAAGACCGCGACTTGTTCGCCAAAACGCCCCTTAAAGCGCTCAACCATTTGCGGTGTTAAAGATATTTCGGGTACGAGCACGATGGCCTCTTTTCCCTGTTCTAAGATATAAGCTATAGATTGTAAATATAATTCCGTCTTACCACTCCCGGTTACCCCGTGAACCAAGAACGTTCGGGACTCCTGGCGATCGACCTGCGCTGTGATTTGTTGTAACGCTTGTTGCTGTTCTTCCGTTAGGGGTAAAGGGGATGAACGTTCAAAGTGATGGGCCGCATAAGGATCTCTCCGTTTCTCTTTTTTCACCCGTTGGACGAGCCCCTTCTCTTCTAAAGCCTTCACGGTGGAGAGTGTCGTATCACAAGCAGCAAGGAGGTCAGATAGTAACCATGCCTGTTGCCTTTCAGCCAAGGTTGTTAAGACTTTTCTTTGTTTAACCGCTTTAGCATGCAGCTTCTCAAGATGATGCCCGACTTCCTGTTCAGGGACACATAACTTAACAAACGTTTGAACACGTTGGGTGACCTTATCAGCCACTTCATATGTGGTTTGCCGCTTCCCGTTCTGATACGTCACTTTTCGTTTTGTTTTCGCTTTGAGGACAGCGGGAATCATGGCTTCCATAGCAGAAACGAGTAAACAAGTGTACTCCCTTTTCATCCAATGTCCTAGCTCAATCAATTCTTCTGTCAAAGGAGGTTTTTCGTCGAGAACTTGTTCAACGGATTTAAGACGGTGCTGAGGTTCCTCATGCACGTCCTTTATATTAAGCACATAGCCTTGGACTTTCCTCGGACCGAAGGGGACCACCACTCTGGCCCCTTTTTGAAGTTGGTCGCTAAGCGCAGGGGGAATCAAGTAATCGAAAGTGCGGTCAACGTCTTGTGCAGCCACATTGACTAGCACTTCCGCCATTGGGTAACGGCTATGATCTTCTGTTTTAATTGCACACATGTCTTTCAACCTCCCTTAGCGCCGAATGAAATCGAGCGCATCACAAATAAGCATACATTCAACGCTTGCCTTCTTGCTCAGCGATGTGACCGAGTATGTTATGCGCTAGAACTGCCTTGGACCTGAGTGACCACGTTTCCTTTGTCCCAGATCGGTGTAGAACCGCTGCGATATTCGTATCTGTGCCGAAGCCAGCTCCCTGTTGGGTGACATCATTGACGACGATGTAATCGAGGTTCTTTTTCTCTAATTTCTGTGAGGCGTGTTCTTCAATGTTTGTGGTTTCAGCAGCAAATCCGACTAAAATTTGGTCTGTTTTTCTTGCACCTAATGTTTTTAAAATGTCCTTCGTCTTGGTTAGCTGTAGGGTCATCGTCTCTCCAGCCTTTTTGATTTTTTGCTCTGCTACTTCAGCAGGTTGATAATCAACAACTGCCGCTGCTTTTATGACGACATCAACCTGTTCAAAACGCGAGGACACCGCCTCATACATCTCTTGCGTCGATGTCACATTGATGACTTCGACTTGAGGAGGTGGTGTTAACGATACAGGCCCGCTAACAAGCGTGACTTTTGCTCCGGCTTCGGCTGCTGCTTGGGCTAAGGCATAGCCCATTTTTCCTGAGGAGTAATTTGAAATATATCGAACAGGGTCAAGGTTTTCCCTTGTAGGCCCTGCGGTCACAAGAACCTTTTTTTCTCCCCACCATCGTCTTGTAGTCTCATGTCCTCTTGAAAAGTAAGCTTCCACCTCTTGGATGAGGTCATTTGGTTCAGGCAAACGTCCCTTACCCACATAGCCACAGGCGAGCAAGCCTTCGCCCGGGGCGATCAGTTTTACTCCTCTGTTACGGATGGTGTTCATATTGTCTTGGACAGCCGGATGATCATACATATGACCATTCATGGCGGGGGCCATCCATACTGGCGCCTGTGTTGCTAATAACGTTGTTGAGAGCATATCATCAGCTTGGCCGTTTGCTAGCTTAGCAATGACGTTAGCCGTTGCAGGTGCGACTAGGAATAGATCAGCATGGTCAGCAAGGTCTATATGGGATACAACAGAAGGATCTGCTTCTTCAAATGTATCGGTATACACATGATGCCGAGATAAAGCTTGGAACGTTAAGGGTTGTACGAATTTAGTTGCTGACTCCGTCATGATCACCCTGACATCTGCACCCTTTTGTTTGAGCTGACTACATACCGTCGCTGCCTTGTAAGCTGCAATCCCGCCTGATACACCTAACACGATCAGTTTTCCCTCTACACTCATGGTTCTTCCTTCCCTTCGTCCCGTTTCTGGCTTATGTAGCTGAAATGTTGAGTTAGTGACATTTTTCTTGTTTTCGACTTTCTTGGGCTTTATCATTGATAGACTAATGTATACACAGGATCAAGCATCTAGTGGCAGCGGATAACACTCAATTGTTAAAAAAATAACAACCTTTAGGAGGTTGTTATTCCGCTTCAGTTACTTCATCCACCTTTTTTTCAGTTACGTTGTCACCAACTTCAATAGCGCCCTCTAGTATTTCTTCCAATGATACACCGACCAATTTGTTCGATTGCGGGTCTTCTATATGTGTATCGTTTCTTTCTCTTAATTCACGCGCGCGTCTGGCCGCTAGTGCAACGAGCTTGTATTTTGAATCAACTCTTTGTAATAAATCATCAATAGATGGATATAGCATGTCATCATCCTCCTTCATGCGAGATACGCTTCATCTCCCGATTATTATATCATGTTTTTGTATTGATTGACCCTGGATTTGCAGTGTTCTGCCGTAATAATGGCCTTAATACGATCACAAGCTAAGTCAACTTCATCATTAACCACAGCATAATCGTAGTGTTCAATCATACCGATCTCTTCCTTGGCCACAGATAAACGGTTCTTTAGTGATTCGTCCGTTTCTGTCCCTCTCGTTGTAATTCGGTTCTTCAGCTCTTCCATACTTGGCGGTGCGAGGAAGATAAATACGCCTTCAGGGAATTTTTCTTTTACTTTTAGCGCACCCTGTACTTCAATTTCTAGGAAAACGTCATTCCCCTTGTCTAGTTGCTCTTCAACATAGGCTCTTGGTGTACCATAGTAATTATTCACATATTCTGCCCATTCTAAAAGCTCATTCTGTTCAATCATCCGTTCAAATTCTGCTTTCGTTTTGAAAAAATAATTAACCCCATCAACTTCTCCCTCTCTAGGTGCCCGGGTCGTAGCCGAAACAGAATACACGAAATTCTGCGATTGACTTCTTAAAGCCGAGCAGACTGTGCCTTTTCCTACGCCAGAAGGTCCAGAAAGTACAATGAGTAAACCTCTACCTTTGTCCACAATGATCCTCCTTATGATTCATCCGATAAATCATCTTTGGAATTTAAACGCTGAGCGACCGTTTCTGGTTGAACGGCGGATAAAATAACATGGTCACTATCAGTAATAATAACCGCTCTCGTTCTTCTACCATATGTCGCGTCAATCAACATATTACGGTCACGAGCCGTTTGTATCACTCTCTTAATGGGAGATGATTCTGGGCTTACGATCGATACGATGCGTTGTGCGCTCACGATATTCCCGAAACCGATATTGATAAGTTTCATAATATTTTCATTGACCTCCTGAATATAATTTAAACAAGTTTATTCCACATTCTGTACTTGTTCTCTCAGCTTTTCTAGTTCACTTTTTAATTCTACTACACTTTGACTGATGTCAATGTCATTCGCTTTTGAACCAATCGTGTTCATTTCTCTGTTCATTTCCTGTATGAGAAAATCAAGCTTCCGCCCAACAGGCTCCGTCTGCTCTAAGTTATGTAGAAATTGATCATAATGACTTTCCAGCCGTGTGATCTCTTCGGAGATGTCCGCTTTTTCTGCGAATAGAGCCACCTCTGTTAGCAGTCTCGATTGATCAGCGTCAATGGCGTCCGGCAACCATTCTTTTACACGACCTTCTAGTTTCTTGGCGTACTGATCCTTCACGTTAGGCGCTTGTACTTTTATCTGTTCTAAGAGCCCCTGCATTTTACTGATTCGCATTTGTAGATCCTTGGTTAACGCTTTACCCTCCAATGTTCGCATTTTGACAAGTTCATCGGTCGCTTGATCCACCGCTTGTAATAGCACGTTGCGATAAGTGTATTCATCATCGGAAAGCTCTTCTTCAATTTGAAAGAGATCTTGAATACCAAGCATATCCTGAACGGATACTTCCCCCTCAATGTCTAATCGATCCCTCATCTCTTTGACCGAAAGACAGTAGGCTTTTGCTAACTCCCAATCGACCTTTAATGACTTTTTAACGAGAGATTCGGTATTGAAGGTCATGTACACATCGATTCTTCCACGTTGCACTTTCTGTTGTATTCTTTTTTTAATGTTATCTTCTAAGAACATTAAATGACGTGGAAGACGAACAGCTATCTCACAAAAACGGTGGTTGACTGCACGAATTTCAACCGATAGCTTGATGTCATTCCACGACGATTCATATCTTCCGTATCCAGTCATACTTTTAAGCAATAAAAATCACATCCACTCGTCTATTTTAATCAATTTTTCTAGGTGATACAAGGGGAGAAAAGCGTACATGCAATATACAAGGTCTCTTTTACCCGTTTTCGCCAGTGCTTAAACCTATGTTTACAAAATAATGAAACCCATCCCTTTATAATCGGTTGCATTAGTCATTGTTTTGTCACCGTTAACATATCAAATAAAAAAACAAAGCACAACAGCGTCGCACTTTGTTTCTCTCTTTTTTATCTCTTTTTCTGAATATTTACGTCGCTTTTTTCACAAGGGGTTTCTTTTGTCGAAAGCGTCGGACTCTTCCGTTACCAAATCTGAAGAAATAGCCACCTTCTCTTGACTTGAGGATTTGAAACCCGAGTAGGTGCATGACCGTTACATAGTATGCCAAAGATTTTCACCTCCTCATTTCATACCTATGGGAGATGATGAATGTCCTATGACAATTTTAGTTAATTTATATTTATTACATATCGCCCTCACATTAGAACATACTAGGGAATGAAGTTTTGAATGTAAAGGGGTATTCTTATGAACAAAAAATACGTCAGCATTTTGACGCTGGTTTGTTTTGCTATATCGTCCTTGGTTCATCCTGTTGTTCATGCAGAAAACGAAGGACAACGGAAGCATGAAAGGATTGAGTTACCAGATTCGGTGAAAGATATTTCTCGATCGAATACGTATCCTAATCCTGATATTGATCCCGAATACGTTGAGCCTAGTCCGGCAACAGAAGAATTGCTGGAAACATGCCAATATCACATTGATAATCCTAACCTCATCCGTTTACTGAACGAATCAACGATCAAAAATTCTAGGTTTGCACTAGGTTTCCGGGCCAATATCTATTTAGGAAATTGGGCACTTAATTACGAGTCAAACGAGACGACTGTTAACTGGGAGTATAAGGAAGCCAATGTCAACATGTTAGACAACCGGGGCGGTAATTCAACAGCCGAATTAACTTATGCTCAAGAAGAAAACTTCATCGCTAACGGTGGACTCACAACAAATGTCCTTGCCGAAGACGACGTGAAAAAGTTAATGATCGGGGCTGCTAAGCGGAATACCGGCCTTAACTTAGCCTTCAAAAGTCAAATTGGTAAAGGGACTAAGCATGATATTCTCATGAAAGTTCCTGTGGGCAAAAAAGGCGCTCTACACGCCCATGTTCCCGCTGCGAGCGAACGAGGTGTGATTACTTATGGAGAAGTTTATCTCGACATTAAGGGTTCAGAAAAAAAGCTTATTATTAAAAATGTGACCCAAAAAGGGGTTGGGGCATGGATTCCCGTACAGGACAAACTTTCATTTAAATACATGCTGTCAAATTAAAATGCTTGCTGTACCCCTATATGAACAACAATACAAAGCACCCTCAGGCTACCCTTACGTTGCATCTTTTGTGAATGATGCGTGCAAGGTTATGCCTCTAAAGGGTGCTTTGGTTGTGTTTTTAAACGATGACTAACGACGCTCTTTTTTACTGTTGAATACGTGTGTAAAAGCGAGTGCGACAGAAGGCAGTGCGGCAAAGAAGAGAACAAAAATCCATTCTTGAACACTGAGTGATACTGTACGGAAGATCGGTTGCAACGCCTCGAGATACATAACCCCTAACAACATTAAAGTTGAGGTCAGCACGGCTAAGATGAGCCACTTATTTTCAAAGGGATTACGGTGAAAGATGGATTTCTCGCTTCGACAGTCAAATACGTGTATTAACTGCGACATGACAAGGGTGGCAAACGCAATCGTTTGAGCTCTAATGAGATCGTCAGGGTGGTTCTGTAGCGTCAACCAGAATGCTGCTAAAGTAGCTAAACCGATGAGCAAACCTCTTGAACAAATTTTCCACCCTAACCCTCTTGCAAATATACTTTCTTTTCGTTCTCGTGGCGGAATGGACATGACATTTTTTTCAGAAGGGTCCACCCCTAAAGCCATGGCTGGTAGCCCATCTGTGACAAGGTTAACCCACAGGATTTGGATAGGCACGAGCGGAAGGGGCATACCTGCGAGCATAGCGAAGAACATCACTAGAATCTCCCCAACGTTAGAGGCTAGCATGTAACGGATAAACTTACGGATGTTTTCATAGATGTTACGCCCTTCTTCAATCGCTGCTTTAATCGTTGAAAAGTTATCATCACTCAGAATAAGTGATGAAGCTTCTTTGGATACGTCTGTCCCTGTAATCCCCATTGCAATACCAATATCTGATGCTTTTATGGCAGGAGCATCATTCACTCCGTCACCCGTCATAGCCACAACATGTCCCTTCTTCTGTAGCGCTTTGACAATGCGTAATTTATGTTCAGGTGATACGCGCGCATAGACTGTGACGTCCTCTACAATATCCTCAAATGCCTGCTGTCCCATATTCTCCAGCTCAGTGCCATTGATAGACATACTGCCTTGTTGTCTGATCCCTAATTGCTGCGCAATGGCTTCCGCTGTTTTCTGATGGTCACCTGTAATCATCACTGTTTTTATCCCTGCTTGTTTACACTCTGATATGGCTTGTTTCACTTCTTCTCTCGGAGGATCGATCATACCGAACAATCCGACAAAGACTAAGTGTTGTTCGGCTTGAAATTCATTCTGTAACTCATGTGGGCCGGCATCTCTGTAAGCAATGGCCAAATTTCTCAAGGCCATTCCGGCTAATCGATCATTCGCTTTTATAATGTGTTGACGAATATGATCCGTTAGCGGTGTCTTCCTTCCGTTCCATATCACATGGGTACACCGCTCTAGTAGAACATCTGGGGCACCCTTTGTGACCACTTTTCTGTGACCGTCGGAAGTGGTTACGTATACTGTCATCATTTTTCTGGCCGAATCAAAAGGAAACTCTTCTAACCGTTGATACGTTTGATTTAGTTTATTTTTCCAAATACCCGCCTTAGCGCCAGCGACCATTAAGGCACCCTCTGTCGGATCACCTGTAATATCCCAGTATGTCTTTTTCTTTTTCAACAAGCCGCCATCCACTTCAGCCTCTTCAGATAATGTGGCATTGTTACATAGGACCCCAAATTCAAGCATTTGGGATACCAGGGACTGTTGAGCATGCGTCAATGTATGCCCGCCTTCTTTATAAAATTTTCCTTTCGGTTCATAGCCTGAACCTGTGACTTCGATGAGCTGATTATTGAGCCACATCGTCGTGACGGTCATTTTATTTTGGGTCAGCGTCCCCGTTTTATCGGAACAGATCACGGAGGCACACCCCAAGGTTTCAACAGAAGGCAGTTTTCGTACGATGGCTTTTCTCTTAATCATTCGCTGAACACCGAGTGCGAGGGCAATGGTCACGACGGCAGGTAATCCCTCTGGAATAGCTGCAACGGCCAAACTCACGCCGGCCAAAAACATTTTATACGCATCGTGCCCGTGCCATATACCTGTAAAAACCACGATCGCTGTTAATATAAGCGCGACGGTGATTAAGACTTTTCCCAGTTGCTCTAGACGGTGTTGAAGCGGTGTCTGTATAGACTCTGTTGTTTGAATCAACTCCGCAATCTGTCCCATTTGCGAGTCCATCCCTGTGGCGACAACAATGCCTTGTCCCGATCCCCGCGTCACCAATGTGCCCATAAAAGCCATATTATACTGATCGCCTAAACTGACATTCTCATCTCGAATGACTTGCACTGCCTCTTTGTACACGGGGACTGATTCTCCCGTCAGTGCAGACTCCTCAATGTTGACACCCTTTGTTTCAAAGAGGCGTAAATCTGCTGGGATGCGATCTCCCGCCTCAAAATAAATGATATCTCCTGGTACAAGCTCAGAAGCGGGAATCTCCTCAAGCTTACCTTCTCGTATGACATGGGCCGTGGGCGCAGTCAGCTCTTTGAGTGCGATGAGCGATTTTTCAGCTCTATATTCCTGAACAAAGCCTAATATCGCATTAAGAACAACAATAGCAATGATCGTAATGGCATCCGTATACTCGCCTAGTAAACCTGACACGAGCGTGGCTGCTAATAAGACCAGGACCATAAAATCTTTGAACTGATTTAATAAAATGGCAAATGCCGAGATTTGACTTTGGTCCTGTAGCTGATTTGGCCCAACACGACGCAGTCTTTGTTTTGCTTCCTTCCAATCTAATCCCTGCTGCATATTTGTCTGTAACGTGGCTTCAACCGCTTTTTCGTCTTGTGTGTACCATTTCACCTCATTCACCCCAATGCTTGTTTTCTTGTCCTACTTCACTTTATTCAGGGAATCGGACAAACATGAGTGAAACTTTTCCCTCTTACTTGTCATGATCATGACCGTGGTGATACGATAGATGTACTGTAAAGAGGTGAATGCTATGTCATTTGACGGAATGGTCGTTCATGCGATCACACAGGAAATTCAATCAGCTTGCTTACAAGGGCGTATTGCTAAAATATATCAACCGTATGAGAGAGACCTCATTATTCATATACGAGCTCACGGTCGAAACCACAGATTACTCATTTCAGCTAATCCTTCGTATCCTAGAATGCATCTCACAGAAGAAACATTCATTAACCCGAAGGAAGCCCCGATGTTTTGTATGCTTTTACGTAAGCATCTTGAAGGTGCTGTGATTGAAGATATCTCACAAGTCGATAATGAACGTATGATTGAAATAACGGTACGCGGGAAGGACGAATTAGGAGATACGGCCAAAAAACGCTTAGTGGTTGAACTTATGGGTCGACATAGTAACATTATTTTAGTAGACCCTGAACGAAACATGATTTTAGATAGTATTCATCATGTGACGCCTGCTATTAGCCAATACCGCGTTGTATTACCCGGGCAATCTTACGTCTATCCTCCAGAACAGAACAAGTTAAACCCGTTCTTAGCTAGCGAAGACACGCTTTTGAAGAAGATTAATTTTAACCAAGGTAAGATTGACCAGCAAATCGTCAACACATTTAGCGGTGTCAGTCCACTTTTCGGGCAAGAAGTGTTGCACCGTGCCGGGCTACCGAACAGAGAGTCCGTTGCTCACTCCTTTTTTCAACTGATTGATCTTATTAAACAACACGACCTTCAGCCTGCTATGATGACGGCGAAGAACAAAGAATATTTTTATCTTTTTCCACTTGAACATTTACCTTCAGCACAAGTGAAATCGTACGCATCAGTCAGCAAGCTGCTTGAGGCTTTTTATCACGGGAAAGCGGAACGTGACCAAGTGAAACAACGCGCTAATGATTTAATTAAATTTGTTCAAAATGAGCGTAAGAAGAACCAAAAAAAAATAAAAAAGTTTCAACAAACGCAAAAGGACAGTGAAAAGGCAGAACAACATCAGTTGTTTGGTGAACTCCTTACAGCCTACATGCACCAAGTGAAGCGTGGGGACACGTCTGTTGAAGTGGTCAACTATTACGCTGAAGATGGCGAGATGGTCAGTATCCCACTTGATCCTGAAAAGACGCCTAATGAGAACGCTCAGCGTTACTTTAAAGCTTATAACAAAGCGAAACGCTCTATAGAAATGACGGAACAACAAATTGTCGCGGCGGAAAAGGAAATAGCCTATTTCGATGTGCTCTTACAACAGTTAGAGCATGCTTCACCGCAAGATATCGAGGATATACGTGAGGAATTGATAGAGGGCGGCTATATTAAAAAACGCCAATGGCATAAAAAGAAAAAGAAAGATGACAAGCCCCTGATTGACCAGTATGTTTCATCTGAAGGTACGACTATATACGTTGGAAAAAATAACAAACAGAATGAGTATCTCACAAACCGATTGGCACGTTCTTCCGATACGTGGCTACACACGAAGGACATCCCCGGCTCTCACGTCGTAATCCGAGGAACAGATTTTTCAGAGGAAACGCTCCTGGAAGCGGCTGAAATTGCAGCGTACTTCAGTAAAGCACGTCGATCGAGTCAAGTTCCCGTCGATTATACTTTGATCAAGCACGTACGTAAACCGAGTGGAGCCAAGCCGGGATACGTCACTTACGACAACCAACAAACGGTGTATGTCACACCGAAGGATGAGACAGTTCAACAATTAAAGTTTAGAAAATAGCGTTTCCATGTCACACCAGAATACGTACGCTTCAATATGGTTAGCTCATCCGAGCAGATACAAATGAGAGCTAGGGTCACACCCTAGCTCTTCTTCATTCCTCCGCTTCATCTAGACGCCAAACGTGTATCTGCTTACTTCTTCCTAGTGCATACCACATCTCATTTCCGCATATTATTATGATTTCCTCTCGCATCAGGTCATGAACGGTCTTAAGTCTTAATCCGTCTTTATTCTAAACGAAGGACGATTTACGATCTATAATAAAAGGAAAAAGATAACACTTATGTATGATCAGCCGCATGTGAAAACTATACAAAAACTTATAAATTCTATGCTGTTATCAAAGGATGTGAGTGTATGCATACGATGTGGAAAGGGTCCATCAGTTTTGGGCTTGTGCACATTCCCATAAAGTTATACTCTGCAACAGAATCCAAAGATGTGAAGTTAAGATATCTCCATGCAGAATGCCATACCCCCGTGAAATATGAAAAGAAATGTCCTGTGTGTGAAGAGGAAGTGCAACAACAAGAAATCTCTCGGGGTTACGAGTATGAGAAAGGTAAATTCGTCGTACTCGAGAAAGATGATTTTGACCAAGTGACACCTGAAACAAACAAATCCATTGAGATCATTGACTTCGTTGATTTAAAGGACATAGACCCTATTTACTTTAACCGCTCATACTTTGTAGGACCCAGTGAAAACGGGGAAAAAGCCTACGCTTTGTTAAAGGAAGCGATGGAGCAGTCAGGTAAGATCGGTGTAGCAAAAATAACGATTCGTTCTAAACAGCATTTGGCCGTCGTCCGCATTTATGATAAAGGGATGGTTCTAGAGACGATCTTCTATCCGGATGAGGTTCGCAATGTCGATCATGTCCCTGATATCCCTGAGAACGTAGATCTTGATGATAAGGAACTCAACATGGCTAAACAGTTGGTTGAGCAATTAACTACTGACTTTGAACCGGACAAATATACAGATGATTACCGTGAAAATCTGATGGAGCTCATCCAAGCGAAAATTACAGGAGACGAAATCAAAGTGGCTAAAGAGGTGCCAGAAACGGATATCGTTAACCTTATGGATGCCCTACAAGCAAGTATTGATGAAACGGAACCGAAAAAGAAAGGGACAACAAAAAAAGGCGAAACTAAAAAAAGCGAAGCTAAAAAAGGCGGAACGAAGAAAGCGACGGGTAAAAAGACGGCGTCTAAAAAGAAGTCAGGATAGAAATAGCTCCGCCAGTCTCGTATATGACGCCTGTTTTTCTTTTTCATCGTAAATATTGGTCAAAACCATGAGCTCATCAACTTGATGTTCCTCTGCCAGCAGGAGCAGTGAATCTTTGACCTTCTCCGGTCCACCTATAATCATACGACCTCGGTTTTGTTTGATTTTCTGGTGATCGCGTGAAGACAGTGGTACGGCTCTAGCTTCTTCTAGACTGGGGATATGTGTGTTAAGCCCTTTTTCAGTTCGAAGTAACCAAACGTCTTGACTGAGTGCTAAAGTTTCGGCATGTTCATCATCCGCACCGCAAATCACAAACACAGCCGTCAAAGCTTTGGGCTCAGCCATATACATAGATCGAAATGACGCTCTATAGGTCCAATGAGCTGCTTTCCCCCGGTCGGGACTAATGAAGTGACCATATACGTACCCAACACCATGGTGTGCTGCGAGCTGGGCACTGTTTTCACCTAATCCCAGTGAAAATATTGACGGTGCCGTCACGGTTCGTGGTGTGGCATATACACCATCCACATCCTTACCTTGAACATATCGCGTTAAGGTGTCTAGTTTTTGAGGATACGTTTGTAATTGTGGCTCTTTGTCATTTGCTAAAGCTCGGCGGACACGTTCAACACCGCCAGGAGAACGACCCACACCACCATCAATACGACCTGGAAAAAGGGATTCAAGCTGTAACAGTTGGGTGGCGACCTTTAAAGGACTATACTGGGGTAAAAGAATTCCGCCGGACCCTACATGAATCGTTTCCGTAAGACTTGCGGACACAGCCATCATAACTTCCGGGGAACTTGAAGACAATCCACTTGTACCGTGATGTTCCGCAAACCAATAACGTTTGAAGCCTAATTGTTCAGCATATTTTACTTGCGCTATCGTATCCCTCGCCACATCCTCTGCCGACTTCCCCGTGGGGGTTGCCATTTGATCTAGAATACTGATTTGTATATCTTTCACTTCATGTTCACTCCTCTGACGCTCCCAATCACTCCTCTGTCCCTCCAGAGCCCGTGTCTCTTTAGATGTAGCTTAATATCAGTGGTAGAGCTAACAAACTCCCCCCGACCAACAGCATAATAAAGATACTAGCAAATTTTTTTCCATGATGCCACAGCATTCTGGCATAGCGGTACGTATAGTAAATGGCATACACTGCGAGCGCATAATTAAAAATAGGTAATGACGTCATCTCATTGACCTCCCTGACTCGGGCTAAGTTGTTTACCAAACCTCATCAGCTCAACATCAAAATTAACATTGACATCGTATTGAGGAAAATGATCCTCCCAACTGTAGTTCATATAACCTTCCCAAGTTTTAAATTTCTGTCTTACGATCCTCGTCCATTCAAATGCATCGGCTTGGAAATCCTCTTGTGTCTTCTTTACGATCTGCTTCGCACTTTCGTTCAATTGGTTTTCTATCGCTCTAATCAGAAGGTTTTTGTTCTCTATATTGTTGACATAATCGATCTGACTAGGAACCGCAAGCAATTCAATGTTAACCGGTACAGTGACATTGATCACTTCTTGATCCAATTGTATGTCAATGATTGTAGGCTCCTTCTTCATCAACCTCGTAACGATATGATATTTTTTATTCTTTGGGTCATTAAAATCTGATAGTAGGTTGTCCGCTTTTGTATCGGGCCTTAATAATAAGCTTAATCTTGTTTCAATGCCTGTCAGCTTGCTGACCATCTTGCCATTCTTAAAAACGGCTGAGCCTAATATCTGCACAGGGTTGCTCCCGTATTTTGATAACTCCCCTGCTGCCAGATCATCCGCTTGGTCTACGGGCTTAGGTTCAAACTGACTCGCTGTGGCATATACAGCAAGAAAAAGGGAGGGATTTTCACCTAAGCTATCAAAATAACGATATAAAGTCGCCTGGGGTAGTAATCCTGTATCCATATAACGGCTGACCATTAACTCATAGAATTTATGCGGACGACGCTCTAATTCAGGATTATTTTCGCGGATGAAAGTTGCCGCTCGTTCCCTAGAAACGATCATATTGATGTTGCGTCGGATTTGTCTGTCCCGTAATGTGGCTTGTACGATAGACGTAAACGCTTCCGAACGGGCCAGCTCTTCACTAATGACAATGGTCTTTAAGTGAGACAAGCGGACATCCTTCATAATCGCCGTGTTGACCAAATCTTTGGCCGAAAGTAAGTCTGGTGCGTTAAGGGTGATAATCTCACTCGGTTCATTAGGTTTTCCTTGCGTCAGCACTGAAGATACTTCACGCGGGTTGGCAATCTCATATGTGACATCAATACTGTCTCCTTCCCCTTTGTCCAGACCTACCGTGACCGGAAAGGCGTTTTGTTCAATTTCGGCTTTATCCCAGCACCCCGTTAAACTAAACAGCATGACAACGGTTAAGATAACACTCTTTTTCATACTGCATGTCTTCCTTTCATCTTAGAAAGTAGCCATAAACCAAAAGGTAATAAAAGGATCATCAACCAATTGAGCTGATATAATAGGCTATCACGTAATATATAAATTATCTCTAGCACAGATTCGGGGAGAATGCCTATGAATACGAAAATCACCGCCAGGGGAAACACCATCGGTCTCATATCATCCAACTTCAGTGTCTTAGCAAAAATGTAGACGGTGGTGTACAAGTAAATGGCTAATCGCACGATAAAAGCGATGGCCCAAAACCCGATAAAAAGCGCTTCCATATTAGTAAAGATAGGCCCCAAATCAACGACCCTTGTCAACTGCTGAAAGGGATAAGGGATCGTCTCTACAGAAGGATAATTGTACATGGCCACATATACAGCTAAGTAGAAGACAAGCTCTACGAGAACGACGCCTAAACCAATCAATGTGGCTTGCTTATATTGACCGACCTTTCGTACAAAAGGCAGAAAAATAGCTAAAATTAATACTTCACCAAACAAAAAACTATAACGAATCCCCCCTTCTGTTATCTCACCCACTCCCATCCCTTGCCAGGGAAAGAGATGATCCCAGCGTAGATCTTGCCATATAAATAAAATGAGCACCACAAACGCGAGTGTCATATACGGGACCACTAGCCATGCTGTCCGTGCCACACTTTCAAACCCACGAGTAGCGACAAACCATATACAAACAAAAACGATCAAAAAGACGACGTTAATGGGCGTAGTCGGAAAATACATTGAATTGAGGATATTAACGAAACTCCGACTATAGAGGACGGTGGTCACAAACATGAAAGTAAACAGAAGAAAACTAATGACAAACCCCATATACTGACCTGTTAGCTTGAAGACTAAATCAAAAACATCTACGCTTTCGGAAGCGATCAAAAGTCTAAATAAGCAGAGAAAAGATAAGAAGACCACAATAACTGATACGATTGGAATCAACCATGTCGCCGTAGCTCCTAAGGGAAACATTGCTACAGGCGTCATGTCTGCCACTTTAAGACCAATAGTGATAAGGATCAGTGCACAAAACTCACGTACCCCAACAATATCTTCTTGATGTCTCATCGTCTTGATCCTCCCTTCTGATGACGTACTGGATCTTGAGGGTGAATATTAAACGGTCTGAGCCACTGCTTCCACACTGGCGGTCTCAGTATCAGATCCTTTGAGGAGCGGTAGTGTGGCGCCATGGGAGACACAAATGGCACACCAAAAGATTGAGTAGATACGAGATAGGCCACACAAACAGTAATGCCAAGCGCCATACCTAATAAACCCATAAACCCTGCTAAAGCAATAAAGCCAAACCTTGCAATCCTTACCGCAAAATTAAAGCTGTTGGAAGGTATCGTGAACGAGGCTAAGCTAGCAAACCCAACAACTACAATCACAATCGGGCTGACCATCCCAGCTTCAATGGCGGCGAGACTAATAATGAGTGCCCCAATCAATGTCACGACTATACCCATCTTAGTTGGCATGCGGATACCCGCTTCTCTGATAATATCAAAAGTAACCTCTACTAAGAGCACTTCAAATAAAACTGGAAAAGGCACGTTTTCCCTCGTTCCCCCCATGGTTAGCAGGAGGTCTGTTGGCACCATCTCAACATGATAATTTAATACAGCTACAAACATGGCAGGGAGAAACAAAGCAGCAAAGAAAGCAATGAGTCTAATGATTCGCATCTGATTACCGAAGGCCCATCGCTGGTATTGATCTTCAGCCGTATGAAAGAAGGACCAAAATGTCACGGGAACAACCAGACATACTGGAGAACTGTCCATTAACAGGACGACATGACCTTCCTGAAGAAAGGAGGCCGCTCTGTCTGGGCGTTCCGTGTACAAAACAGTGGGTACAAGTGAATAAGGTTTATCTTCAATATATTGTTCTAACATTGATAAATTTTGTACGTGTTCAGCCGGAATGTCTTTTATTTTTTCTCTCACTTCTTTAAGGAGACCTGGCCTAACAAGTCCATCTATATACATCAATGATACTTCTGATTGAGTTTGACCTAAACGCATCGTATCTGTTACTAAATGTGAATGTTTTAATTGCTTTCTAATCAAAGAGCCATTCATTTCTCTTGACTCTACAAACGATTCACGTGGTCCTTTAATAACGATTTCCATTTCGGGCTCTGTCACACTTCTATGTTTAAAACCTACAGTGGGTACAGCGTAAGCTTTATTTTTACCTTCAAACAAGATGATCGTATGGCCTTGAAGTAATCGATGAATAACCTCTTCCAGTGTGTCATGGGACGTGTACTCTAATATTGTTGGTGTGGCTTCTATGCTCTCTTCACCCCACAGACCATCTTGAAGCTTTTGATCAGTGGATAAAGGTTTGATCACTTTGTCGTCAATGACGTTCTCATTGATTAGTCCTCTAATATAGATCACCACAAAAGTTTTTCCTTTATGAGGTACGCGGATTTTTCTTTCAATCAAATCTTGATTCGTAGGAGAGGAGAAAGCTTCCCTCAAGCCGATTATGTTTTGATCAAGTGTTGTGCCGATGTGTCTTGGCTGTCTTGACATGTTGTTTCACACTCCGTCTTTTTAAACCCTTGGTTCATTTATTACGGGTAGTTTTTCCTTTTTATTTCCAACTATTCGTTTTATTTACAATCAGTAGATTAAGTCAGGCTAACCACTTCCTTCAGTGTAATCACATGCGGTCAAAGAATAGGGTTGGGTTACCCACACATATATCACACCGTAAGAAACACATACTAGGAATGATTGTATATATTAGTTATCTGGAGGCGTCACAATGAAATTTTCCCCTATCACGCCATTTGAGCCTATCAGTACAGACGAATGGCCCTCAGGAGAACAATGGGTCAGTCAGGTCAAGTGGGATGGTGTCCGTATTCTCGTCTATTATGATGGTAAAGAGGTCAATATCTTTAACAGAAGACACAACAATCGTATCCTGCAATATCCTGAATTAGCCGATGTCCACGCCTATTGCAACGGGGGATCATTCATCTTAGACGGTGAGGTCATCGCATTAGATGAAGGTAAGCCCTCATTCCACAAGGTGATGAAAAGAGATCGTATACGTAAAAGTGACCGTGTCGCTTTAGCCCAAAAAGAAGTTCCGATCACCTATATGATATTCGACATCCTCTACTACAATGGTGAATGGATTACAAATAAGCCATTAGAGGAAAGACAACACATATTAACTGACATCATCACTGTGTCTGACACCGTGCAAGTGGTCAAGAACCATTCTCACCCCGAGGACCTATATCAAGTGGTGACAAAACATGATTTAGAAGGCATTGTGATGAAAGATATGCGAGGAACCTATACTATCGGAGGAAAAGATAAACGGTGGCAAAAAAGAAAGGTTTTTAAGGACCTTGTTGCTGTGGTTGGTGGTGTCACGTTCCGTTCAAAACAGGTTAACGCGTTACTTTTAGGTCTTTATGATGAACAAGAAAGATTACAGTATATTGGCCACGCCGGAACAGGGAAACTGACACAGCATGACTGGAAAAATATCACGAAAACAGCTGAAGCGTTACAGATAGAGACTCAACCGTTTGTAAATACACCAGAACGAAGCAAAGATGCCATGTGGGTTCAACCTGAACTCACAGTTAAAATTAATTTTATTGAATGGACAAAATCTCATACACTGAGACAACCAAGTATTCAATCGATCGTGAAAGCAGACCCCAAATCTTGCACCTTTGAACAAAATTAATCAAGTCCTCGTGTATAACCGCGTTTTATTTGACGAAACCTATACTTGAATGTGGGGGTTTTATATGACATTTAAAGAGTATTGGGAAGAGATTTACGATACAAACGATAAATTTAATCAGCTTATCGGTTTATTTTGGCAAGAGTATGCGCATATGGGAACTTGGCAATTTTGGGTTGTGGCTGGGTTATTTTTAGCCCCGCTGGTCCTGTTATATTTTACTGTAGACCGTAGACGAATATTTGAAATCTTTTTCTTTGGCTATACCGTTCATATATTTTGGGGCTATACAGATATTTTTCTCGGGAGATCAAACTACTTTATACACACCTACTTTTTAGCGCCTATGCTCCCCTTTGCCTTAAATATGACTGCATCGTTCCTTCCCGTTAGTTTTCTTCTTCTCTATCAATATTGTACCAATCATAACAAAAATTTTTACATATACGCCGCTATATTGAGTGCTGTGTTTTCTTTTCTTTTGGTCACCATTGAAGTCCAATTAGGATTAGCGGAGTTAAGAAAAGGAATCCGTATGTATCACATTTTCATCATCGACATTATTATTGTTTATTTCGCTTACGGGTTCACTCGATTGTGTGTCAAGTTAAGAAACCAAGCAATGGAATGACGTGTCATGGTACCCTATGTTAATCACTCATTCTAAATATGAATAACAGAGTTGAGAAATAACGAAGCTTACATAGGATGTGAAAGTATGGGGAGTCAGGCTCAAGATCAAAAAAAGGTTAAAATCGATGGACAGACAGTGTCTTTGACGAGTCTTTCCAAGCCTCTATGGCCCAAAGCAGACATAAAAAAAGCCCGCTATATTCAATACTTACATGATGTGGCCCCAGCCATGCTCCCTTTTTTGAGCAACAGACTATTGACCGTCATTCGTTATCCCCATGGTGTAGAAGATGAATCCTTTTACCAAAAAAACTGCCCTGATTATGCCCCTGATTTTGTGCAAACACAAGTGGCCGAAGATATTGAGTACATCGTTTGTTCTGATCTCCCTTCTCTTATTTGGTTAGGCAACCAATTGGCTTTTGAATTTCACATTCCTTTTCAAACCATCAAATCGAAAGGGCCGTCAGAAATCGTGTTTGACCTTGATCCACCTTCTAGAGACAAGTTCTCGCTTGCGATTGAAGCTGCACTGATGATTAAGGACATTATTGATCGTTTAAAACTGATTTCATATGTTAAAACATCAGGGAATAAAGGACTGCAAATCTATCTGCCCCTACCTGAAAATACATACTCATATGAAGATACACGTCGCTTCACACAATTCGTAGCTAAGTATCTGGTAAAAAAAGAGCCTGACTGGTTTACAACGGAGCGTCTAAAAGTGAACAGAGGCCAGAAACTGTACGTCGATTATCTGCAACATGCGGAAGGTAAAACCATTGTCGCCCCCTATTCTGCTAGAGGTAACGAAGAGGCCTTAGTGGCTACCCCCATTCATTGGCATGAAGTCACCAAAGACCTCTCACCAACAGATTACCCAATGACAGTGATAAAAGAACGATTAGCCAAAGGCTGTCCCTTTAAAAATTTCTTCAAGGATAAGGAGAAACAAAACTTTCAACCTGTTTTAGATTGGTTGACGGAGCAAGGATTATAAAATTTTAAAGTGACTGTAGGCTTTCATTTCTTCAACGGTTTCAACCTCAAACCCCAAATTCTGTAGCATCTTAAGGTTAAACATTTCAATCATAAAAAAGGTTAACCTATTTAGCCAATAGGTTAACCTCATGATTCATAGCTTCACTTTTTACTCATGACCCTAGTTTCATTTTGCGGAACGTATCATACAATGTATGAACACTCTCAAAAGCATATTTTCGAAAGACGATCTGGTTCTGACTCAATATTAATAGGCAAGGGACACTTTTGACCTTCCATTCCTTGGCTAATTGAGGTGCTTGGTTCAAATTAATTCGCAGAATTTCTAGGGAGGGCATGGTGTTCTCAACAATCTCTAGCATTTTGGTTGCTACTTTACACGTCCCGCACAAAGGCGTATACACATAGACCGCTTTTCGCTCGCGGTTAAACCGTAATAAGCCTTCAAGTTCTTCAGGACTCAGTTCCTTCATTTATATCACCTACTCTTTATCACCGTTGTATAAGAACCTGTTGATATCTAGTACTGTGTGTGATATCATTGTAAAAATTTATTAATAAACAGAAGTTGATGATATGACGTTCAACATGACAGACGTTCTATCGAGTAAGAATGAGCTAGAATCTTTCTTACAATTGTTAGCCGACTATGATATGAAATCTGTAAGGTGTTTATGATATTAATATCGAACAAAAAAGATGGAGGTGTCTTTTATGCAACGTCATGTGACACTCTTGGCATTATACAACCACCCTATTACAAGAAAATATGTGAGTCGTTCGGGCATGGCCCATGCCATATCAGTTGCTTATCACGCCTACCATTTAGCTATAGAAAAAGGCATTGACCCTGACCTAGCAACTAAAGCGGGGTTTCTACACGATATAGGTCACTATACTTGGTATAAAGTTGATGGTGATTGGGATTATCACGCGTACCAAAACCATGATATCCACCCTATCAAAGGGGCCGAACGTGCCCATAAACTACTCATTCGATTGGGCGAAGATCGCCAAAAGGCCAAGGAAGTATCTCTTGCTATTTTACTTCATACCGACTCCATTTTACCAGAGGGACAATTTAATTATACCCCTCTTCAAAGTATCGTTCATATGGCGGATGAAAAGGACAAGGAACCTCATCACCTCCACCATTATCGCCAAATAGAGGCACACAAGGAACGGCAGTTGATCAGCCGACTAGATGAGTGGGTTGGGGCAAAGATGACTGTGAATACAGTCGGGCGTTTGTCATCCGTGTAAACTGTGTGATTCAAAATAAAACCAAGCTCCTCATTTTATTGTGGAGCTTGGTTTTTTAAAGCTTTTAACCCAGACCGTTGTTCTCTTTTTTGGCTTGGGACAGTAGGTCTCTTTTTAATTCCCAGAGTGGTTCAGATAGATCAACATGGTACACATGAGGATTGACCAACCTTCTAATCTCTGGAGAAAATCTTTGTTTCTGCTCCTTGGTGTAAGCCTGAATATCGTCTAGGCTTGGTAAGTCGTAAACGAGCTTTCCTTCCTTGAAGATAGGGACGAGTAACTCCTGTGCCTCAAAGTTATGGACCTTTTTCTTCTTCCACGTGTTAACGGGGTCAAAGGCGATAAAATCTTTGTCTGGAATTTGTTCTTCTTCTAACATCACAAGGTCAACTAAAGCTTTCTTCGTATTCTTATCGTAGAACCTCACCACTTTCTTATAAGCGGGGGTCGTTACTTTCTCGGGATTTTCACTCACTTTTATTTTAGGTTGTAGGACGCCTTCCTCTTCTTCAGCTACGAGCTTGTAAACGCCACCTAAGGCAGGGCTATCCTTTGATGTAATTAAATTGGTTCCTACTCCCCAAGCATCAATTTTTGCCCCCTGACCTTTTAGTTCCCTAATGAGATACTCATCTAAGTCGCTTGAAGCCACAATGATCGCTTCAGGAAAACCTGCCTCATCTAACTGTTTGCGAGCCTCCTTAGACATGTATGCAAGGTCACCACTATCTAACCTGATACCGTAGTGGGTGAATTTATCTCCTAGTGTCTCCTTCATTTTACGAAATGTTTCAATCGCATGAGGAACACCCGATCCTAACGTATCATACGTATCGACCAATAGAATACAGTTATCTGGATACGTCTCAGCAAAAACATCGAACGCTTCTTTTTCAGTCGGATAACTTTGAACAAAGGCGTGGGAGTGAGTCCCCTTGACAGGAATACCGAATTTCTTCCCCGCTAATACATTAGATGTGGCCTGAACTCCGCCAATATAAGCGGCCCTAGAACCGTATAAACCTGCATCAGGTCCTTGGGCACGTCGAAGACCAAATTCCATGACCATGCCATCATCTGCAGACTCAACCACCCGTGAGGCTTTTGTCGCGATCAAAGTCTGATGATTGACGATATTGAGTAATGCCGTTTCTATCAGTTGAGCCTCGAAAATACTCGTTTTGACTCTTACTATAGGCTCATGGGGAAACACAACGGTCCCTTCAGGTACAGCATAGATTTCACCCGTGAACTTAAAGTCACGTAACAGATTTATAAACGCTTTTTCGTACCCACAGGAGTCATGTAAATATTGCAGATCTTCCTCAGTGAATGATAACGATTGTATGTATTCGACCACTTGCTCTAAACCGGCACTAATCGCATATCCGCTCTTACCAGGTGTCTTACGGAAAAATAAATCAAACACAACGTCCTGATGCATCTTTTCATTTCGGTAATAGGCATACATCATATTAATCTGATAGTAGTCCGTCAACATCGTTAAGTTCTGTTTCATTATCTGCACCTTCTTCTATTCATTATAAAAACCAAAATAATTATACAATATTACCAGTATACGACGAAAATGATTTACCTTCAAACCAAAGCACCTAATAGATTGAGTCGTATAACCACCTTTGATATACTTACAAGATATAAACGCTTGTTTTCATAATTGTCAACCTATTGATGAAAGGAGTTAACCGCAATGACATTAGACCCGCAGATAAAAGAAGCATTGGACTCATTTAAAACGCTTGATCAGAAAATTACATATTTTGAAGAGTTATTAGGTGTTGTCAGTTGGGACTTGCAAATAGACGCCCCAAAGAAAGGCAGACAACAACGCTCCAACGCTATAGGTGCTTTATCGACTGAAGTTTTTGAATTATCTATGTCCGATGAAATGGGCGCTTGTTTAGACACTTTATCCTCTCCAGAAGCACAAGATCAACTCGATGAAGTGACCCGAGCGACCGTTCGGGTACGTAAAAGAGAGTATGATAAATCTAAGCGTATCCCCGCTGACCTATACAAAGAGTTTGTCATACTGACTTCTAACGCACACGACATCTGGGAGGAAGCAAGAAAGACAAATAACTTTGAACACTATCGCCCTACACTAGAAAAAATAGTGGACATCACTCGCCAGTTCGCTGACATTTACGGCTATGATACGCACCCTTATAATGCTTTACTGGATAACTACGAGCCCGGTCTCACCGTTGAAACCCTTGATCCATTATTCAAAGACCTGCGTGAAAAAACGATTCAACTCTTAGATCGTATACAGCAGTCCCCTCACCAGCCACGAAAAGAAATATTTGAACAGTCCTTCGATATTGAAAAACAAAAAGCATTTAACCTTTTCGTGCTACCCCAACTGGGATATGACATGGATGCTGGGATGATGGCGGAGAGTGCTCATCCCTTCGCTACCGGATTAAATACGAATGATGTCCGTATTACCACACGTTACCTAGAGAACAATATGCGCAGTGCTATTTTCGGTACGATTCACGAGTGTGGACACGCACTATATGAACAAGGCATTGACTCAGAGTATGAAGGCACTGCTCTCCGTGAGGGTACATCTATGGGCATTCATGAATCACAATCACGCTTCTTAGAAAATATGGTAGGTAGAAGCCAGGCGTTCTGGTCATATTTTTATAACGACCTAAAAACATACTTCCCTCAACAGTTTGAAGACGTTTCCCTTGAGGACTTCAGTCGTGCGATCAACACCGTAGAACCTTCGCTCATCAGAGTTGAGGCTGATGAACTGACCTATAACCTACACATTATGATTCGCTACGAGATCGAAAAAGGACTCCTCAGCGGTGACATTGAGGTCAAAGACTTACCTCAAGTATGGAATGAGAAAATGGAAGAGTATCTCGGCGTCGTTCCTCCTAATGACGCAGATGGTGTCCTACAGGACGTACATTGGTCGTTCGGAGGATTCGGGTATTTTCCTTCTTATGCTTTAGGCAACCTGTATGCCGCACAGTTCATGAATCAAATGAAGCAAGATATCCCGAATCTAAATGATGTTATTGAAAAAGGGGCGTTCCACACCATTCGTGAATGGCTCAAAAAACACATTCATACTCATGGTAAATTATACACCCCTAACGAACTGGTCCAACGCGTGACAGGTGAGGAACTGAATGCCAAATATCTAACCGACTACTTTGAAGAAAAGTACGCGGATGTGTATCGTTTAAACCAGTGATGATATAAAGGATCGTAGATATCATTCATACCCTAACATCCCATCATGTCGCATGTCTGAGTTCATCTAGCTTTTATCATGGGTGGACACAGGTTCTAGTAGGATAAAGGAGTAGAAGAAAAAAGCACCTGTTTTCATATTAGGTGCTTTTTTTGATAGATTAAAATTCATGTCTTGTAAAGTAGCGGAGTAATGCGTCTCGTGTGGCGGTATAGATAAAAGGACGACGTGACGAGATGATGTCTGCTAATCGTTGTTCTTGTTTTGTCTGTGCTCGCTGTTGATACACGTCAATATACTCCCCTAAAGGAAGATTCTGTTGTAAAATGTTTTGAAAGAATTGAGGTAACAAAAAGGCGTGAGAGACACACGATACGATCCGTTGACGATGGTCCATGACGGTACTCCAGCATAATAATTCATATTTCTGGTGTTCATTATATCTATATCCCGCTTCAATTCCAATACTGAGTTGACTTGCGGGATTGAATACTAAAGCTTGTCTCGCACGTTCAACAGACCCCGTCTTCGTCTCTATAGAACTGAGGGGTTGCTCAGATACGCCACTGTCAACTGCCGTTGGGACGACGACAACATCTAGCTCTAGATCCTTAGCAACCTCTTGCACATATCCTTGCTTATCTGGCGATGATGATCCTAAAGCAATATGAACACTCATAACGGCTCCTCCTTTTTGCAGTGTTAAAACTATATACGAATAAACAATACGAGCGGTAATGAAACATTTGAACGTGTCTCCTGAACGTATTCGTCCTTAATACTTACTCTTATATATGTTAAAGCATTTTAGATCCGTTATAAATCTTTAAGCATAAAAAAGTTAGACTACCGAATGATGTAGTCTAACTTCTCTTGCTGTTCTTTTTTAGCACGATGAAATGTATTCAACTTGGGGTTGCTTACTAGATGCTTTTATGCACTGAAAGGGTTCCACGAGGACAACGCTTGCTTGTCCTCAGCCGATAAAGATCCTTCTTTCTCCGCTATAGCTAAAAGTGTGTGATAATCTGTCAATGTACGATAGGGTACATCCTCTCGTTCGAACGCTTCTAGTGCTTGATCAAAGTTGTAGCTAAAGATCGCCACTACTCCCTCAACAACGAGACCAGCATGCCGACATGCTTTGACCGCTTGGAGAGAACTTTTACCCGTTGAAATCAGATCCTCTATGACGATGACTCGTTGTCCCTCAACGACCTTCCCCTCGATTTGTGTCTGTTTGCCATGCCCTTTTGCACTTGAGCGGACATACAACATAGGCGATCCTAGTTGTTCGGATACCCATGCTGCGTGCGGGATGCCTGCCGTTGCTGTCCCTGCTACAACGTCTACTGGTCCAAAGTGATCGCGAATGGTCTTCGCTAATCCGTCTGCAATTCTTTTACGAACGTGAGGGTAGGACATCGTTAATCGATTATCACAATAAATAGGTGATCGGATGCCGGAGCTCCAGATGAACGGGTCTTGTGGTCTCAACTCAACGGCACCAATCGAAAGTAATACCTGTGCTATCTCTTCTCTCATATGAACGCCTCCTGACAGTCTTCTTTGTCGCTTTATTTATGACCTATTTTGATATGTCACTCGTCATGGTCACGATTATTTATACTATTTCAGCGTAGATATCCTCTAAAGCTTTGATAGGGTCTGTCGCTTGCGTCACTGCTCGACCTATCACCATAAAATCCGTCCCTAAAGTTTTCGCTTGACGAGGTGTTGTCACACGTACTTGGTCCCCTCTGCTCACAGAAGCCGGTCTGATACCTGGTGTCACTGTGATGAATGAAGGACCACATGCCGCTTTGATAGATTGGACCTCAAGTGGTGAACTGACAACACCGTCTAAGCCATGTTGGTGTGCCAATGTAGCATAATGAGTCACTGCCTCCTCTATTGTAAGAGGAATGCCAATCTCTTCTCTTAACACTACCTCACTCGTACTTGTCAGCTGTGTGACCCCGATGAGTAAGGGGGAATGTTGCGACGAATGCGCTGAAGTCGCCTCTGCAATACCTTCTCTCGCAGCCTCCAACATCGCCGAACCTCCACTACAGTGGACATTAAACATATCGACACCGAGTGAGGTGATACTCCGAGCAGCCCCTTTCACAGTGTTAGGGATATCGTGTAGTTTGAGATCAAGAAAGATAGGAAAACCCTTTTCTTTAATCTTCGCTATAATAGTGGGTCCTGCTGCGTAATACAGCTCCATTCCTACTTTAAACCATGGCTTACTAAATGTATGATTGTTATCGATGAAGTGAACAAAAGATATGGCTTGATCTGCATCTTGAAAGTCTAGCGCGATCATGATGCTGGGATCGTTCGTTGCATTCATGCTCATCTACAGCACCTCCATTCGCTCACTACGCCATGCTTGGCCCTGCAATTCTCCGATATGTGTCACACCATAAGCGTCTAGTTTCTTGGGCAGTTCTCTTATGAGCGTTGGACAGATAAGCGGATCGACAAAGTTGGCCGTACCGACCCCTACAGCGGATGCCCCTGCGAGGAAAAATTCGATCACATCATCTGCCGATTGAATCCCCCCCATGCCAACGATCGGAATGGAGACCCGTTGGCTCACTTCATAGATCATCCTCAAAGCCACAGGTTTAATAGCAGGTCCTGATAGGCCGCCTGATCGATTGGCCAGAATGGGTGCCTTTGTTTTGAGGTCAATGCGCATGCCAAGAAGCGTATTGATCATGCTTAATCCGTCTGCCCCCGCTTCCTCCACCGCTAAGGCCATCTCAACAATATCCGCTACGTTTGGCGAAAGCTTGACGTACAGAGGTTTCTGGGACACTGCCTTGACCTTTCGCACCAATTCAGAGGCAATCACTGGGTCTGTTCCAAACGTGATCCCGCCACACTTAACGTTAGGGCAAGAGATATTCAATTCGATGGCGGCAACATTGGGCGCTTGACTTAACCGAGCTGCGACGGTCACATAGTCTTCTTCAGTACTCCCCGCTACATTTGCAAAAATAGGGACATCGTACTGATCGAGCCAAGGCAGCTCTTCCAGTAGCACCTTATTTAGTCCCGGGTTTTGTAACCCAATGGCGTTTAGCATGCCTGCATGGGTCTCCGCTACCCTTGGCGTTGGATTTCCAAAGCGTGGTTCTAGTGTCGTCGCTTTGATCGCAATCGCCCCCAATTCGCTCAAAGCGTAAAATTGGCTGTACTCCCTACCAAAGCCAAAACAACCTGAGGCGGGTATGATCGGGTTTTTGAGCACCAAGTCACCAAGTGTCACTTGTAACCTTTCATGCTCAGCACCACGATATTGGGCTTTATCCTCCGTCGTGTCCTTGTTTATGTTCATGTCATTCCGACTCATAGTATAACCTCCCCCACACGAAACACAGGACCATCCGTACATACTTTACGGTAGTCATAAGGCTGTTCACTAGGCGTTTGACACACACAAGCGAAGCAGGCACCGATGCCGCATCCCATACGTTCCTCTAATGATAGAAAGGCGTTGCTGTGGTCTAGAAACCGTTCTTCCAATGCCTTTAACATGGGGGTGGGGCCACAAGCAAATAGGCTATCCCACTGCTCAAGTGGCCAACGATCGATCACATTAGTGACGAATCCTTGCGTCCCCAAGGAACCATCCACCGTCGTCACATGCGTTTCACCTAGTGTCTCAAAGGAATGGACTAGGAAACTATGGTTTTTGGTCTGGTAACCGAGGACGTGTGTCACCTTACACCCTTGTTGGACTAATGTCTGAGATAAATAATATAACGGTGGGACACCGACACCGCCTCCGACGATCAAGACGTTATCACCTGATGTAAGGTGACTCGTCTCAAAACCTTGGCCTAAAGGCCCTAATACATCCACTATCTCTCCCACTTTTTGCTTAGCCAGCCTACGCGTCCCTTCTCCTTCAACACGGTAGATGATGCTCATTGTCATCTGCTCTAAATCAATATCACTGATACTAATCGGTCGACGTAGTAAGGGCATAGCCATCCCTTTTTCTGAAACACGCACATGCACAAATTGACCTGGTGAAGCATGTGTAACAAGTTCGCCTTTGAGGACCAGGAGGCAGATATCATTCGCCAACTCCTCGTGACGAATAACGGTCATGTCCTCTTTAATCATCAACGGTGAACGCTCGGGTGTGAGCTGTTTAGCTTTAGACATATAAGGGGGCCTCCCTTTCTTTAAAAACAGGCATCGGTTGAGATGTAAACGTCATTGATTCTAAAACGTTAAGCATCGCTTCGGCCGTATCTAATGAAGTAAAAACAACGACACCGTTCTCGACCGCTTCACGCCGGATACGGAAGCCGTCTCTGGCGGGTTGTTTGCCTTTGGTCAGTGTGTTCAGAATGTAGCTCACTTTACCTGCTCTTATTTCGTCTAATAGGTTCGGCGTCCCTTCGCTCAGCTTCTTCACCTTTCTGGTGTGTACTTGATTCTCATTTAGGTAGGCGGCCGTCCCTGATGTGGACATGATGTCAAAGCCTAGCGCTTTAAAGCGTTGAGCCAGCGTTAACGCATCTTCTTTATCCTTGTCTGCAACGGTGACGAGTACAGAACCGTGCTGTGGCAGTTTCATTCCGGCCGCTACTAAACCTTTGTACAGCGCTTTTTCTAGGGAGACGTCCCGTCCCATCACTTCACCCGTAGACTTCATTTCTGGCCCTAGGGTTATGTCGACTCTCCTTAACTTGGCAAAAGAAAAGACCGGAACTTTGACTGAAACAGTATCAGGTTCGGGCGCGTAGCCTGCCTCGTAGCCGAGTGAAACGATCGTTTCACCTAATACAATCTTGGTGGCCACGTTGGCCATAGGGATGCCTGTAATCTTACTTAGGAAAGGCACCGTTCTCGACGCTCGAGGGTTCACTTCAATGACGTAGACTGTACCCTGATAGATTACGAATTGGATATTTAAAAGACCTTTTATTTCGAGTCCTAAGGCGATCTTAGTCGTTGTATCGATAATTTGACGCTTGATATCCTCACTCATGGTTTGAGGTGGGTAAACGGCGATGGAGTCACCCGAGTGGACGCCTGCTCGTTCAATATGCTCCATAATCCCAGGTATAAGGACGTCTTTACCATCACATATGGCGTCCACTTCAATCTCTTTGCCTAGCATGTAGCGATCGATAAGCACGGGGTGTTTGGGATTGACCTTCACCGCTTTTGCCATGTAGTTAAGTAATTCATCACGGTTATAGACAATTTCCATCGCACGTCCGCCTAACACGTAGGAGGGTCTGACGAGTACTGGGAACCCTAGTTCATCAGCCGTATGGACGGCCTCCTCAACAGAGGTAACCGTCTGTCCTGGTGGTTGTGGTATGGCGAGTTCATGCATTAAACGCTCAAACTTTTCCCTATCCTCCGCTGCATCAATGTGTTCTTTGTCTGTCCCGATGATACGTACCCCTGCTCGCTGGAGTCCTTCTGTCAGATTAATGGCCGTCTGTCCCCCAAATTGGACGATCACCCCTTCTGGTCTTTCCTGTTCAATGACATTAAGCACATCCTCTATATATAGCGGTTCAAAATACAGTTTGTCGGACGTATTAAAGTCCGTAGAAACCGTCTCAGGGTTATTATTAATGATAATGGCTTCATAGCCCGCTTCTTTTATGGCCCATACCGCATGCACCGTGGCGTAATCAAACTCCACGCCTTGGCCAATCCGAATTGGCCCTGAGCCGAGGACCATAATTTTCTCCTTAGATGTGGACGTCACCTCATTTTCGACTTCATAGCTTGAGTAGTAGTAAGGGGTGGCCGAATCAAACTCTGCTGCACACGTATCTACCATTTTATAAACAGGCGTTATGCCTCCTTGTTGACGAAACGCTCGTACCTCTTCCGTCTCTGTATCCCACAGCTCTGCAATTTTCTGGTCCGTGAATCCATACTTTTTGGCATCATGCAGGGAGTCTAGTTGGAAACGACGGTGTTGCAGATGCTGTTCAATGCTCACAATGTGTTCAAGCTTGTGTAAGAAAAAGCGGTCAATCCGGGTCCAGGACCAGATATCCTCAACAGAATGCCCTCTACGTAACGCTTCTGTGACGATGAAAATTCGCTCATCATCCGCTTCTACACTACGCTCACGTAACGTAACATCATCCGTTTGGCTTAATTCGTCTAACTCTAAATGGTATGCCCCCAGTTCGAGTGAACGAACCGCTTTTAATAGTGATTCTTCCAACGTTCGGCCGATGGACATGACTTCCCCCGTCGCTTTCATTTGTGTGCCTAACGTACGATTCGCCGATTGGAATTTATCAAAAGGCCAACGTGGAATCTTTGTCACGACATAATCGAGTGCAGGTTCAAAGCTGGCATACGTCTTTTGAGTCACAGGGTTGATTAACTCATCGAGATGATAACCCACGGCAATTTTGGCTGCGATTTTGGCAATTGGATAGCCTGTAGCCTTGGACGCCAAAGCAGAGGAGCGACTGACTCTCGGATTCACTTCGATGACGTAGTATTGGTACGTGTCAGGATCTAAAGCAAATTGAACGTTACAACCCCCTTCAATCCCAAGCGCTCGTATTATTCTTAAAGCTGAACTTCTCAGCATTTGAACTTCTCTATCCGATAGTGTTTGAGTGGGGGCAAAGACGATGCTGTCTCCCGTATGAACCCCTACTGGGTCAAAATTCTCCATGTTACACACCACGATACAAGTGTCATTGGCATCTCGCATAACTTCATATTCCACTTCTTTGAAGCCGGCGATACTTTTTTCGATGAGACACTGGTGTGCCGGTGATTGCTTCAAACCGTTACTGACAATGTCGATGAGCTTTTCTTCGTTTGACGCGATGCCACCCCCTGTGCCGCCAAGGGTGTACGCCGGGCGGACGATCACCGGATAACCGACTTGCTTTGCGAACGTTAGAGCTTCTTCCACCGTATGGATAATCTCACTGTCTGGGACAGGTTCGTTTAGGGCGTTCATCAGGGAACGGAACTGATCACGGTCTTCCGCTTTTTGTATGGCAGAGAGGTCCGTTCCTAACAGGCGCACATTCTCCTCTTCTAAAATTCCTGAATTGGCTAATTCTACAGCCATGTTCAGCCCTGTTTGTCCGCCTAACGTGGGTAGGACACCATCTGGCTTTTCTTGACGGATAATACGAGAAACAAACGAGAGCGTAATCGGTTCAATATAAACCTTGTCGGCCATATTCGTATCCGTCATGATCGTAGCAGGATTACTGTTGATGAGAATCACTTCGTATCCTTCTTCTTTCAATGCTTGACATGCCTGTGTTCCGGCGTAATCAAATTCTGCCGCCTGTCCAATGACAATCGGACCTGAACCGATGACTAATATTTTTTGTAACTCATGAGATCGTGGCATAATCTTTCTCTCCCTTCGACACTTGGAAGTTTGGTGTATAGTGACTTGTTTTTCTATTCTGATGCTCCTCTATCATCGCTAAAAACTGGTCAAAATGCGCTTGACTATCAAACGGACCTGGCGACGCTTCCGGATGGTATTGGACGGAAAAAGCGGGTGCTTCCTTATGCTTGAGTCCTTCTACAGTGCCATCGTTCACCGCTAACTGTGTCACTTCTAAAGGCGTTTGCTTCAGAGAGTCACGTGCAACAGCATAACCGTGATTTTGCGAGGTCATCATAATTTTATTCGTCTGTAAGTCCTTGACGGGATGATTGGCCCCGCGGTGACCGAAGGTGAGCTTGTGCGTATCTGCACCGCAAGCGAGCGCAAACAACTGATGGCCTAGGCATATACCGAACAGTGGGACCTGACCCACTAACGCTCGAACCGTTTCAACCGCCTGTGGGACATGTTTCGGGTTACCAGGACCATTTGATAACAACACGCCGTCCGGGCGTAGCTTAAGAATATCTTCAGCGTGTGTATCATAAGGCACGACACGTACGTCACAGTGACGATCAGTCAACTCCCGTAAAATACCAGCCTTACACCCATAATCAATAAGCACGATGCGATCTTTTGTCCCCGGACAATGAAACGCGTTTTTCGTAGATACCTGAGCGACTTGATCTGTTGTTAGAGAGGTGGATCTAATCTGCTCAAGGTATTGCGGTATATCCTTCCTCTCAATGCCTGTTGCCATCATACCTTTCATTGCTCCGTGCTTCCTGATAATCTTGGTCAGTTGTCGCGTATCGACATCATATAATCCAGGGATTCCTCGTGAAGCGAGCAATTCGGAAAGTGATCCCTCTGACCGCCAATTACTCGGCTGCTGTGCTTGTTCTTTGACGATAAGACCGTGGATGGCAGGGTCTAAAGATTCAAAGTCGTCACGATTGACACCGTAGTTCCCCATCAATGGATAGGTCATGGTCACGATTTGGCCACAGTATGAAGGATCGGATAGCACCTCCTGATAACCTGACATACTTGTGTTAAATACAACCTCACCAAACGCTTTTTTTTCTGCACCAAAGGACTTACCTTCAAGAATGTGACCGTCCTCTAAGATAACAAATCCGGTTTTAGTCATGGTTGACCACTCCCTCCTGACTTTGCTGTTCAATTCCTCTTTCAGTCGACCATACCACTTGCCCGTTAACGATGGTCATCGTTGGCCAGCCTTGACACGTCCAGTTCGTAAACGGTGTATTTTGACCCTTTGAAGCAAAGTCTCTCGGATTGATTGACTGTTCTAGCTCTAGGTCCACGATCGTGATATCGGCGATGGCCCCTTCTCGCAGTGTGCCCCTGGCTAGGTTGAAGCGCTCAGCCGGCACACGTGTTAACTTATCGATGAGTGCTTTTAAGGTTAATAGGCCTTTTTGAACGAGGTGCGTGTATAGTAATGGAAAGGCTGTCTCTAGGCCTACAATGCCAAATGGTGCGCGTTCCATGCCCATCTCTTTTTCCTCTTGTGCGTGGGGCGCATGATCTGTGGCGATAAAATCGATCGTACCGTCCAGTAGTCCCTCTATGAGGGCTTGGCGATCCTCCTCCGAGCGAAGGGGAGGGTTCATTTTGAAGTTGGGGTCTAAGCCAGGAATATCGTTCTCCGAAAGCAACAAGTGGTGTGGGGTCACTTCAGCTGTAACTGGGATGCCGTTATGCTTCGCTTCACGTACAAGTCGGACGGATTCTTTGGTGCTGATATGACAGACGTGGTAATGTACGCCCGTCTGTTCTGCTAGGAGGATATCTCGGGCGATATGCACGGCCTCACATTCAGAAGGTATCCCCCTTAGCCCGTGGGTTTGTGCATATGCGCCGTCATGAACGCACCCACCTTGGATCAGTGAGTTATCTTCACAATGCGCAACAACAGGCAGGCCTAGCTTGGCCGCTTGACTCATCGCTTCTTTCATTTTCCCTGCTGATTGTACGCCCACACCGTCATCCGATACGGCTACAATACCTACGCGTTGCATCGCTTCAAAGTCGCATAACGTTTCCCCGAGTTGGCGTTGAGTGATGGCTCCTATGGGGAGGACATTCACGGCTCCTACTCGTTTGGCTTGATCGTGAATAGACTGGATTTGTTCAGCGGCATCTAAGACTGGCTTTGTATTAGGCATACAAGCAATGGTGGTAAAGCCGCCCTTCGCTGCCGCTCTTGTTCCCGACTCTATGGTTTCTTTATGTTCAAAACCTGGTTCTCGAAGGTGTACATGCATGTCAATAAAACCTGGTAATACCCATTTACCTTCACAGTCAATGACCTGATGATGGTCTTCAGGAAATCCCTTTCCCAGCTTGTGTACCCTGTCACCTTTCAACAACACGTCTATTTGAATTCCTTTCCCCTGGTGGTTCATCACCCAACCATTCTTCAATAATAATCCCATGTGTATCCCCTCCACTGTGTATGTGTATTGTTTATATTTGATAGTCACCCTTGTCTCCTTTGCTTATAGGCAAAGTGATGATTTTTAAGATGCTCATTGTTCAATAAGCACCTTTCTTTAGAAGAGTAAACGGATAGTCAGCCTTATACCTTGACAATGCGTTTGCTGTGCTCTTCTGCTGACGGGGTTGAGGTGCACGCCCGCTCTAATACGGCCATCCTCACTGCTACACCGTTTGTGACTTGCTTAAAGATGCGCGAGCGAGGCGATTCGACTAGTGCTGAGGCAATCTCCACGTCCCGATTAAATGGGGCGGGATGCATAATGATCGCATGAGATTGCATACGATTCGCTCGTTGTACGGTCAGACCGTATTGCTGATGGTATTGTTCTTGACCTAATGACCACGTTTGGCTGTGGCGCTCAAACTGGATACGAAGCATCATGACGACATCCGCTGCTTGGATAGCTTCATCCACTGTCACACACTGGCATCGCGAGAGAATCTCCTCTTCAGGCTTAAGATTTGGTGGTCCAGCGAGCAGGACGTGCGCCCCCAGCTTCTGGAGTGCAAATACGTTAGAGCGCAAGACGCGACTATGTGTTAAGTCTCCGATAATGGCCACTTTAAGGCCTCGCAAATGGCCAAACTCCTGTTTCATCGTGAGTAAATCGAGTAACGCTTGTGTAGGGTGTTCTTCATGGCCCACCCCTGCGTTGATGAGTCGCATGTCCATGCCTTTGCTCACTTCTTGTAAAATGCCGTTTTGGGCGTGTCTTATTACAGCTGCCTGAACACCCATCGCTTCTAACGTTTTTAATGTGTCACGAAACGTCTCCCCTTTTTGGGTGCTAGAGACGTTTTCTTGAAAGTGAAGCACCTGAGCCCCTAAATTCTTGGTAGCAACTTCAAAGGAAAAGCGGGTTCTAGTGCTATTTTCAAAAAATAAATGAGCGACGTAGGTGTGACTGAGTAGATGTTGTACATCATCTGGATACTCCTGCATCTCTTGTGCTCTGGTTAATAACCTGTCAATGTCTCCTGCGTCTACATCCCTTAACCCCAATAAACTCCTCATCTGTTACGCCTCCTTTATAAAAAAATGCACCTTACGACTGTGCGTAAGGTGCATAAGTATCCACATTTATCAATGCGTGCTACAAAGTGGTATGAGGGTATACGAGTCCTGTATACCCCCAAGTAAGCCCATCCATCTGGCTAAGCTGTAGCAGGGCATGACAAATTTAGAATCACCTTACCAGTCTCTCTGTACTGTGTTTAAAGGTTCTTTTATATTTGGTACTTCTCTATGATGCTTGGTCCTGTATTGTTTCCTCAAACATGGGCTTATCTCCGTAAGCCAATTCATGTCCAGGAAGTACGAGATTAAGAAAGATACCGACAATGGTGGCCAGTGCCATACTCGGCACTTCAATATGCTCACCTATATTAATAAACGCGCCACCGATACCTAGTACAAGAATGACGGATGAGATCACCAGGTTACGTTTCTCACCGAAATCAATGTTATTTTCTATCATCATGCGTAATCCGGATGATGCAATGACACCGAATAACAGAATGGACACACCACCCATCACACTTGCCGGGATGGTACCTATTAAGGCACTGACCTTGGGGCTGAAGCCAAACAAGATTGCTAGTACGGCTGCGCCCCCCACAACAAAGATACTAAATATCCTCGTGATAGCGAGTACCCCAATATTCTCGCCATACGTCGTATTCGGAGGACCTCCAATGCAGGAGGCGATAATTGTGGCCACACCGTCACCCATAATGGAGCGGTGAAGACCCGGTTTTTCTAAAAGATTACGATCCATGACTTTACTTAGTACCATTTGGTCTCCTATATGCTCTGCTAAGGTCACAAAAGCCACAGGCACAATGACGAATAGGGCGAGAAGTGACACATTCGGGGTATACGTCACAAATGGGATGAGCATCTGCTCTGGCATGCCAACCCAATTCGCATCTAAGATCGGCTGGAAGTCGATAATACCCATTATTGTAGCGAAAACATAACCACCAACAATACCGATAAGAATAGGAATAAGGGCAAAAAATCCTTTAAAAAAGATCGCTGCAATAATGGTAACGGCAAGTGTGACAAGGGCCACAAGGGCATAAGTCGGTTCATATACAATTGGGTCAACCGTCTGGTCATACATGGCCATTTCAATTGCTACACTAGCTAAGCCTAAACCGATGACAATGATGACGGGGCCAACGACGACAGGTGGAAGAACACGTCTTAACCAACGGGTACCAAAAGCCATCACGAGTAAGGATACAATGCCGTAGACCAAACCCGCGACAAAGCTCCCGAACATAACGGCTTCCGGTCCTTCTGCTGTCATCACCGCCGTAATCGGGGCGATAAAAGCAAAGGAAGATCCCAAGTAGGCTGGAATTTTGCCTCCGGTGATAATCAAGTAGGCGAGTGTACCCAAACCGCTGGACATCAGGGCTACAGACGCATCTAAGCCTACTAAGAACGGCACTAAAATGGTGGCACCAAACATGGCAAATAAGTGTTGCATACTTAAAACTAGCCAGTTTGCAGGTTGAGGTACATCTCGAACGTCTAATACATTACGTTGTTTTTTCACTTCCCTCTCCCCCTCTTTGTTGTAATTTGACGGCGTCATCTCCGTCAACTTCTTGAAGTCCAACGGCAATAATCTCGTCTTTTGACGTCGGAACATTTTTACCGACATAGTCTGGTCTAATCGGAAGTTCCCGATGACCTCGGTCAACTAACACCGCAAGTTGAATTGACTGAGGACGCCCATGATCGATTAAAGCGTCTAAACCTGCCCTGACGGTACGTCCTGTATATAGGACGTCATCGACTAGGACAACTGTTTTACCATTGATATCAACGGGGAGCTGAGTCCCTTTCAAGACAGGATCTTCATTGTCATTCTTATATGACAAGTCATCTCTATAAAGGGTAATGTCTAACTCACCGACGGGAACTTCTACCGATTCAATATCTTTAATACGGGCCGCGAGTCGATCGGCCAAGTAAATGCCCCTCGTTTTTATCCCCACTAACACACAGTTTTGAACCCCTTTATTGCGTTCAATAATTTCATGTGCAATCCGCGTTAATGCTCTACGGATCGCGTCATGATCTAACAACGTTCGTGTCTTAACCATCCCCATCATCCTTTCTAAAAACTAAAATCAGACACAAAAAAACTTCTTGCCAGGAGGACAAGAAGTGAGCGTTTGCGTTTGGTACTCATTCATATAAAAGTGGTGTCGTCACGTCATCCTGATCGTCGTGTTGGACGATGAGTACTTAAGAGACTTGATCCTAGGGTTGTTTCCAACTCTAGATTCTAATCCTTAGTCAGACGATGCACGTGTTGTTGTATGAGAAAGGCAGTCTTGACCATAGCCACTCACAGGTAGCAAGATCATCTACATCTCATACACCACTTTTTCCGCTTCCCTTGTCAGCCTCTCTGGACTGCTTTTAAAAGGTTCCCTGTATTTTATTATCTGTTGTAGTATGACAGAGACCTATAGAAAAGTCAACCTCCATTTATGAGCTAAAGATTGACCAACGTGTTCTCAATCTATGCAACGCCTTTACCTTTACGATGCTAATTGAATTAATGTGATTGGCGTTGTTTTTCACTCAGATAAATTTGCCCGCCTTCATCAATGGTCATAAGAAACACATCTTCAACTTTTTGTAATCCTCTTTGTTGGATTTGCTCCTTTAACCAGTTTGTACCCCCATACTTTTTTAAATTATAATGCACGATTGCCCCATCCTGAATTAACACACTAGGATAGCCTTGTGGTGTTGCTTCCAGTTGCAGGTCATTAAACGATGGGGTTTGATATTTACTTTTCTTAATAAAGCTAATTTGCCCATTAGATTCTAGTACAGCATAATCCAGTTCGATCAAGTCCACCTGGTTTAATCGGAGATCCATCAGAAGTGATTCCACCGTAATTTTTGTTTTTCTCAGTTGGTTTTCGAGAATTCTACCCTTTTCAACCAGTATAATCGGTTCGTCTTCAATGACTCTGCGAAAGCGTGGGGTTTTCAAGGCCACGTATGATAAAACAAGGTGTAGGGTAGAGATGAGCGCTGCTGCACCGACAGGTCCAGCTAAGGGGAGGTCCCCACTCGATAATGGCTCCCCTAGTACATCCCCAATAATCACACCAAATAGAAAATCCAAAGGATGTAATGTCCCAATGGACCGTTGTCCCAATACTTTGAGGATGATAAACATGTATATATAAACAATAAACGCTCGAATAAGAAAGCCGTGCAGCGCGAGTTCTTCAGAGCCATACCAAAAATCCAACACTCATCTCCCCTTTCTGTTATCGCTTATAGCCCTTTCTGCACAGTCAGGACTAACCTTTAGGTCTAAAAATGAGTGCAGCGATAAAGGAGAATACAATGGCGGAAGAAATACCAGCACTCGTGACCTCAAAAATGCCTGTAATAATTCCTACAATGCCGTTCTGTTCCGCCTCTGCCATGGCGCCGTGCACCAATGAGTTACCGAAGCTTGTGATAGGGACTGTCGCCCCTGCCCCTGCAAAATCTATTAAGCGTTCATACAACCCAAATCCGTCAAGTAAAGCGCCACTAACGACTAAGGCGCTCATCGTATGAGCTGGCGTTAACTTAAGCACATCTAACATCACTTGACCGATCATACAAATGAATCCTCCGACGACAAATGCCCAGAAAAAACTTGCTAGCATACCATTCCATCCTTTTATGATTTAATCTTACTCCTCATCGAACTCATACTCATGTACAAATAGTGCCATGAGAAATTGTGAGCATACCTCTAATATTTGCTTGATAAAAGCCATGTTTTAGGCCTCCAATGATTATAGTTTTGGCTAAACTTCATCACGTATCAATATTAAATTGAACTTTAAATCATGTTTTTATGCACCTTCATGTACAAGACCATTTGCATTACAAAATTGCTATCGTGTATATTAAAAACATAATGATAACTAACAAAACATACCAATATAGGAAAGTAGTGATCTGTATGAATGCGATACAGTTTGATCTCAATCTTCCAAAGTATACCTTAGCAAAGGCACTGGGACGGTACTTCCCATCTCTGTTCTGGCATTCTCAATTATCCTGTGTGAAATTGAAGAAACAGGAAGATTTGCCACTCCGTCATCCAGACTGGGTCAAAATTGAAGTGACCTATAGTGGCATTTGTGGCAGCGATATGAACCTTATTTTCTTAAACGATAGTCCAACGACTTCTCCTTACGCCTCCTTTCCTTTTACCATTGGTCATGAAATTGTGGGAAAAGTCATAGAAATGGGAGAAAATGTGAAAGATATACATATAGGGGATCGAGTGGTGGTCGATCCTGTACTTTCATGTGAATCTAGAGGATTCCATGAATTGTGCCCTGCCTGTCAGCGTGGGGATTACAGTCTGTGTGAAAATATGACCAACGGTGACATAAGCCCCGGTCTTTTAATCGGAACGTGTAAAGATACCGGAGGAGGTTGGAGTTCGCACTTAAATACCCATAAAAGCCAAGTGTTTAAGTTACCCCAAGAGGTTGATGATCAGAATGGTGTCATGATTGAACCTTTTAGCTGTGCCTTACATGCTGTGATGAGAAATAAGCCTAAGAAAGATGATACGATTCTGATTATCGGTGCGGGGGTCATTGGCTTATGCACCGTCGCAGCCATCCGCGCCCTCGGTTATGACAACCACGTTATTATTTTGGCCAAACACGGATTTCAAGCTTCACTCGCCCGACATTATGGAGCAGATAACGTCATCATGTTAACTAAAGGGAATCACTATTATGAAGACGTATCTGAAGCGCTACAAGCGCAACTGTTAAAACCAGTGTTCGGCCCTCCTGTGGTCCAAGGTGGAGCGGATATCGTCATTGAATGTGTCGGCAGAAAAAGTAGTGTTAATGACGCCCTAAGATTAACTAAGAGTGGAGGAAAAGTTATTTTACTCGGCTTGGCCGGGATTTTAAAGGATATTGATTGGACAACCGTGTGGCTAAATGAATTAGAGGTAAAGGGTAGCTTCGCGTACAGTACAGAAATGTACGAAGGTCAACCCACACGGACACTCGCCGTGGCCATCGATCTTATCAAAAAAGGAAAAGTTAACTTGGCCCCTTTCATTACCCATCGTTTTCCTTTACATCAATATAAGGAAGCCTTTACTGTTGCTTCAACAAAAAGAAAAGGTGACGCTATTAAAATTGTATTTGAACCTAATGCCAAGTGAAGGAGGAAGTACTTTGAGGAACTTTAGCATTGTAGGGGATACCAAAACAGATTTCACTGCATTTTTTCGTCAAGGATTGGAGAAAACATTTACCACTCATGGATATGAGTATTATGAAACCCCAGTAGACGATATACGGGTGGTGTTTAACTTTATCGACCGTGACCGTGTTCGTCCTTTTAGACGACAAGCCCAGGCGACTTTCGTCGTCTCCGTTTTAGAAGAACATCTAAGAGGACCTATTGACCGTATTGATGTCCTCAAGCTCGCTTATCCTTATCTCGTCCGTTCATTATCTAACCATTTTATTCTGATCGTGCACGACGCAGAAAATGAACGCTCAACAGTGTCATTTATTACACCTGAACAGGGCTGCTACCAAGTTACATATCATGAGGATGAAGAGGAACAGTTCTTCCAAAAAGTTTATGAACGTCTAGAACCGCTAGCCACCTCAAGACTCGTGATTGATAACATTTTCAATACCGATATCCCTGAGGCGCTTTCTCATGGAGATGAAGTCACGGCCCAACTCAGTCGTTCTGGTCGTCGATTAGATGAAATGAACCTGCTTCCAGCACCATTTCCTCTAGAGGAATATGTGACACCGCGTGACTTGCGACATATCAAAAAGCTATACGGACTAGGTGGATTGAGCTACGGCAACCTTAGTGCGAGAAAAGACGAGGCGCGGTTTTGGATGAGTGCAAGTGGTGTGAATAAAGCTGATATGAAAGTCGTCGGACAAGACATGCTCCTCATCAATGGGTATGATCATGACAACAACGCCATGAAGATTAGCGTTCCTCAAGATGTACAACCTAAACGTGCTTCCGTTGATGCCATTGAACACTGGATGATCTACACAGAGCACCCTGATGTCGGTGCCATTGTACACATCCACGCCTGGATGGACGGCGTTCAAGCGACGCAAATCAACTATCCATGCGGGACCCTTGAATTAGCTGAAACTGTGGCTGAACTTGTAAGGCAGTCAGACGACCCGTCTAGAGCTGTGATCGGTCTAAAAAATCACGGCCTGACCATTACTGGTAGAAGCCTAGACGATATATTTGACCGTATTGAAGGTCGCATTTTACCACAGGTACCGATGTCTTAGTTTTTGCCTGACTTGTTTTTATGCAAACTAAAAGAAACGAATGCCTTCTCCACCGAGAAACATTGTTCTATAGTGGCTAGAAGGCATTCGTTCTGTTTTTATGGTTTATTTGTTGATACGTTTATAGATTTTAGGCACCGTTATCTAACAACCAAGCAAAAGATAAAAGTGAACTTAATGTCGGCTTGTTCTAGCTCAATGATCCTCAATGATCTGTTACTTCCAAAACAACAGCATGACAGATACTTGGAATGGATTCTTTTTGTTGGTAGGACAGAGGTGACAGCAACGCTCCTGTCGCCGCTACCAGCACCCTTCGTAGCTCTCCAGCTTGCATGCGTTTCAGGATGTGCCCGTACGTCACAGTAGCGGAACATGCACACCCACTTCCACCGGCCAGCACATTCGGGTCATCTCCATACATCAGTAATCCACAATCCTGATACACATGATCAGGCACTTTAAATCCCGCTTTAGAGAAGAGGTCATTTGCCAGATCGAATCCAACACGACCTAAATCACCCGTGACGATCAGGTCGTAATCGTCAAAGGAGCGTTTAAAGTCTCTAAAATGCCCTGTAATCGTATCCACAGCGGCTGGGGCCATCGCGCCGCCCATGTTGAACGGATCACTCACACCCATATCGACCACTTTCCCGATCGTTGCGCCTGTGACTCGTATATTAGACGTTTTAGAAGCTTTATTCGCTGGCTGTAGAATAGCCGAACCCGCACCCGTCACTGTCCACTGTGCTGTCGGTGGCTTCTGTCCGCCATACTCGGTGGGATAACGAAATTGTTTTTCTGCCGAAGAGTTGTGGCTCGCTGTTCCACACATAACAGTTTCAGCGGCCCCACTGTCCACTAACTGCGCGGCCAATGCTAACCCTTCCATTGAAGTGGAACACGCGCCAAATATACCTAGAAAAGGGATAGATAACGTCCTGGCAGCAAAACTACTGGTGATTAGTTGCGCCATCAGATCCCCGCCCAGGAAGAATTGTACATCCTCTTTTTGGACGCTCGCTTTCTCCATCGCTGTCTGGCAAGCATCCTCTAACAGACGTTTTTCTGCTTTTTCCCAACTATCCTCTCCTAGTCGAGGGTCATCATGTACGAAATCAAAGTCCTGTCCTAGAGGGCCTTTACCTTCATAAGGACCGACTACGGCAGCTGACGCTGTGATGGCGGGCTTTGTTGAGAAGGACCAACTTTGTTCTCCTTTTAACATGTTAAGAGCCCCCTAACCTCATGATTATTTCTCGTACTAATGCGACAACAAAAGCGGCAACCGTGCCATAAACGATAACAGGGCCCGCAATTCTAAACATGTTATTGCCAACCCCTAGCACAAAGCCTTCACTCTTATGCTCAATAGCGGCAGAGGACATACTATTAGCAAATCCAGTGACGGGGACCGCAGTTCCAGCACCGGCCCATTGCGCAATGTGATCATATACACCGAATCCTGTCAAAAGCACCCCGATAAAGATCATCGTTGCAACGGTAGGGTCGCCGGCCGATTTCTCTGTAAAGTCAAAGAAGGCCATGTAAAAAAAGGTAAATGCCTGCCCAATCGTACAGATGAACCCACCGACTAGAAAAGCTAATATTAAATTTCTAAGTAAAGGTTTCTTAGGTTCTTTGCCTTTCATAAACGTTTGATATTCTTGCTGAGGTTGAGTGAGCTTATTTTGCTTTTTTGACATGTTCCAACACTCCTATGTTCTGAGCAGCATTTCGTTGTTAGTGTATCCATTTCTGCTCAGAACATGAGCAACACTCACCGTTGCACAAATAAAACTACCGATCTAAGCCTTTGCGTGAACGACTGAAGCATTGATAGGAAACTAAACCATTAGCCAACCTGCGACAGCTCCCACTATGACGACAGACCAAGCAGGAAGCTTCCAAAAGCTGAGCATAGCAAATAGGATCACAGCCAACACAAAATCAATGGGGCGTAATATCGTACTCGTCCAGATCGGGTCGTAAAGTGCCGCCAGTAAAATGCCAACAACTGCTGCGTTAACCCCTTTTAATGCTGCTCTAACCCCTTTTATTTGTTGTAATTTCCCCCAAAAAGGGAGCGTTCCGATCAATAAAAGAAAGCCAGGTAAAAAAATTGCACTTGTGGCTAGTAATGCCAGAGGCCATCCCCCCATGACGGCACCTAAATAAGAAGCAAAAGTAAACAATGGACCCGGTACAGCTTGTGCGGCACCATAACCAGCAAGAAAGGCCTCACTACTTACCCACCCCAACGGCACCATCTCTCTTTCCAGTAATGGTAGAACGACATGTCCTCCCCCAAATACAAGCGCGCCCGCCCGATAAAAGCTGTCAAATATCCCAAGGATATCGGCGTTATCTCTTACGAGAGGTAGGAGTAATAACAAGGTCGTGAATATAAGTAAACAAATGGTACCCGTTGTTTTAGAAATAGGGATATTGACATCGGATGGCTCTCCCTCGGTCTGTTTTCTCCATAAGACAAAACCAACGATCCCGGCAAGGATAATCGCGACAACTTGCGACCAAACTTGAACAAATAGGAGCGTGAATGCCATCGCTAATATGGCGATCGTGGCACGTGATGCATCTGACGCTAGTTTTTTTCCCATTCCTAGCAAGGCGTGGGCCACAATGGCGACAGCCACTACCTTCAAGCCTTGTATATAGCCTTGGTCTAACAAGTCTGTCCCTTGTAAAAAGCCAACAAAAAGCACCAATAACAATATAGAAGGAAAAGTAAAACCGACAAAAGACACAAAGCCTCCGAGTAAGCCTCCACGTACAACACCGATACCAAATCCTACCTGACTACTCGCAGGACCTGGTAAAAACTGACACAAGGCCACTAAATTTGCGTATTGCTCCTCTGTTAACCATTTCCTTTTTTTTATGTATTCCTCGTAAAAATAACCTAGGTGTGCCACTGGCCCTCCAAAACTCGTTAAACCGAGACGAAGCGAGACTAAGAATATTTCCAACCACGTTTTCAGCATGTTCCCCCACTCCTTTACTGACAGTTCCAATACCATGGTTATTTTACTATGCAAAATGGCACATCGACAATAAAATTTACACCCATTGGACAAGTAAAGGTAGATGATCTGATGCCTCAGAACGTCGGTTAATAACCTCAGCGTGGGTGACTTCGACATGTTTACTGACAAAGATGTAATCAATGCGCATCCGAGGCTCATGGGATGGAAAAGTGCCAGAATGCGTGTCTTTACGAAAAAAAGACAACCACCCGCCCTGAGACTTGCCATGAGCCTGTATCCAAGCATCATTGAACTGATCGGTGACCATAGACCACAGTCTCGAGGACGGCTTCATATTAAAGTCGCCCATCAGGACAACCGTTTTACCATTATGCTCTGATTGCGTGGCTTTTTCTAATAAGAAAGACAGCTGCTTTTTCCTCAAGAGTGGGTTCAAACTGATATGGGTCACAAAGATATCAAGCGGTTTGTCCCCCTTTTGTATGGTTGCTTCAAGCACAGAACGTCCTTCTGCTCTAAAAAAATCAGGCGCGAGCACATGTGCTTCTGCCTTATTTATGGGATAACGAGAAAGTAACGCATTCCCGTATTCCCGTCGCTGATGATGTCCTTTTTGAGGTATCGATATTGAGGGGGCAAAAAAGTGATACATCCCTAATTTTTTGGCCAACCACGCTGCTTGGTCATCATGCATACTTCTTTCGGAATACATTCGGTCTACTTCATTTAAACCCACCACATCAGCCTCTACAGATGAAATAATAGACGCAATTCTTTCTAACTGATACTCTTGGTCTGTCCCACGTCCATGACGTATGTTATAAGTTAAAATTCTCATGTATCACATCACGATCCTCGCTTTTGCATATTCTTTTCCTCTTGTCTTTCATAATTTATTTATTTCTGTAAACCATAAAAAATATTTAACCTTACCGTGTAAAGGGAGGAGTTTCCTTGAAGAAGAAAGTGCTTTTTATATTAGTTGACTCACTTATGCCACAATTGCTTGAGCACGCACTTGACAAGCGACTCGTTCCTGGGTTTGAGTTTCTCACGCAGCATGGCACCTATTCAAATGATGTTGTTACCGTTTTTCCAACGATGACAGCGTCCATTGATACGTCTATGATTACAGGGGTTTACCCTCATGAGCACGGTGTACCTGGTTTGGTTTGGTATGACTCTGAAAAGAAAAAAATAATTAATTATATTAACGGGGCTAAGTGTGTCGCCAAAATCGGAATAAAGGATTGTGCTAAAAATGTGGTGTTTGATCTTAACGAGGATCATATGAGCAAAAATGTGGAGACCATATTTGAAGCGCTAGCGACCGAAGGGCTTTCTAGTGGTAGTATTAATTTAGTTGCTCACCGCGGGACATCGACCCATCAAGTCAAATTACCTACGCTCGTTAAATCGCTCGGCTGTCTTAAGGGGGATTCTACCGTACCTGGTCCGAATATCATGACTTTAGGACAACTCGTGTACCCTGAGACACTACAATCGTATGTCAAACAATCATCTTCTGCCAGTCCACTTCAACGGTACGGTGTGAATGACACTTTCGCCACAGAAGTCTGCAAAAAGCTGATTCAAGAAGATCAATTACCCGATTTTACCATGTTGTACCTTCCTGATCATGACCATCAAGTACATATCAAAGGCCCTCAGCATGCTGAACATTCTCTCGTGAAGGTCGATCAATATATTCAACAAATTTTATCTGCGTTCGGCTCTTGGGAAAAAGCACGAGAACAAGTGACTTTCATCATTACCAGCGATCACGGACAAACTTTCGTCGGCAAACAAAACGTTTACAATATAGATTTAGACAAGGTATTGAATCGGTTAAATATTCCCCCGCTAGGTTCGCCTGTTGATGAAACACATCAGCTCGTCGTTTGTAACAATGAAAGAATGGCTTATCTGTATCCTTTAAAGCAAGATGTAGAACAAAAGGTGATCGACACACTCAAAGAAGAGAGTCGAATTGATATCCTCGCATGGAAAGAGAAGGATACTGTTCATATACTACAACCCGGTAGTGAAAGACGATTACAATATAAGATGAACGGGCCTCAAACGGATACGTACGGTCAAAAATGGGAACTAAAAGGTGATCTAAAGATATTGGATTTGGACGTTACGGATGATGGGAAGATCAATTACGGAGATTATCCAGATGTTTGTTCAAGACTATATGGCGCTCTATTCTCTCAAGATTGCCCACTGATGGTCGTTACGTCTCGCCCGGGCTATGAATTTAAGTCAAGATATTTCCCTACACATAATGGCGGTGGAAGTCATGGTTCATTACATCTCAATGATTCCACTATACCGTTCATCGTCAGCGAAAAATTGGAAAAGAAACAGCTTCCTAAAAGACTAGTGGAGTTTAAGTCTTTTTTCCTTGATATGCTCCACCGAAAAGTACACCACAAATAGGTGTACTTTTTTTCGTGGTAACACTTGACAATTTATTTATTGTAAGTTATTATTAGTTGAACATAAAAAATTAAACCATTTCATACGATTGAAGATTTTGTTGATTCACACCTTATCAAGGCGTTATCATCACTCGATTCGTTGATGGTATCCCTTGATAATGTGTGAATTTTTATTTACGATGAGTAAATTGGATTAACGCGTTAAATATTAAATTTTTTTTGGAGGTTTGTAACATGCAAACAGGTACAGTTAAATGGTTTAATGCTGAAAAAGGCTTCGGTTTCATCGAACAAGAAGGTGGAAGTGACGTATTCGTACACTTTTCTGCTATCAACGGTGAAGGTTTCAAAACATTAGAAGAAGGACAACGCGTTGAATTCAGTATTGTTGAAGGTAACCGTGGACCACAAGCAGAAAACGTTGTTAAGCTATAAATAACATTTTTGCTAAGTTAAAAAAGCAGCCCTTAGTGGGTTGCTTTTTTTTGTGTGGTTGTTTTGTCCACACTTTCAAAAATTCCTCTTGTTCCTGATGCCTTGCCATGCCTAGGCTGGCCCATCTCAATTTTATCGAGGTCTTTAGGCATAATCCAACGTGAATAGGAAAAGATAAGCTTACACTGTTGGATAAAGGAGGTTAATCATGAAGCAGAAGTTAATTATCTTACTATGTGTGTCTCTTATAGCGGTTACTACGATGGGGGCATCTGGATTTGCGCAAACAAACACTAATACAAATACAAACACGAACACTGAAAATATGCGCATGAACGATACCACCACGAATCCGCATATGAGAGACAATGCACCCATGAATACTTATGATAATACGACCACAACCACTAGAGCTGATGATGATGATACAGACTGGGGTTGGTTAGGTTTAGTTGGGTTGGCTGGTCTGTTAGCATTTAGAAAACGTGACAACGACCAGAACAAATAACCCTGTTAAAGTAGAAACATCCCCCAATAGTTGGGGGATGTTTATGTTTTATGGGGCATTTAACCCTTAATATTAAAGCTCATGGGTCCACACGTTCCTATAACTCAATGTAAAAGGAATGCTCTGGGTGCTTATGGATCGTTTCAAAGTTGGGGTCCCTACTCAGTTCATCGTCTAAATTTTGTGGCGAAAACCAGAGACCTTTTACCTCAAACTCATAATCTGCCCCGTAGTAATAGCAGAGCCATATGAGTTTAGAACAATATATCGTATCCCACGTCTCAGTCATGTCTTTAGAAGGCGTAAAAGAAAATTTTGGTTTGTTAATCCCCTTCTCTAAATTTTCCTGATACGCTTTATGATACTCTAATCCCCATTGCACTGCTTGTTCCCCCATTTCTGGATCCACCGGCCTGAAGTGAGCATAGCGCTCACGCCCATCGAAAAATGTTGAGACAGGGTCTATGCTAATACTCTCAGTTCTGCTTACAGACTCGAGTATACGCTCCTGATTTATCACCAATGCGGAATGACCGATATAACCTGATGGTATACCACTCGCATTGTCACTCGCCACGAGAATATCACCCGCTCTAAAATCCTGTCTTCCTAGCTCAGAAGGCCTCGTATGACTAGTCACTCGTATCACGTAACGTTCTTGCACATATTGTGAACGTCCATAATCGTGAACTTCTCCTGAAAGCATTAAAAAATGAGACCCCTTAGGAAAATGTCGTTTATTAAGTATAAATGTCTGTCTATTCACAACTGTGGTTAAATATTGATTATCTAAGTAGATGTGAATATGCATGTGGGCCAAAGGCTGGTTAACCCTAAGCATGATACGATCCTGCCCATCAAAAACTGAGAAATAACGCGTCGTCTTCCGCATTTACCTCCCCTCCTCCGATATCACAGTATATGCGCTCAATCGGAAGAAGTGTGTTCACTTAAAGCATAGAGAAAAGGATCACATCAACACTACTTCATTAATTATGCTAAATGCACATAAAAACCAAGACCTTTAACGTAAGGGATCAAGTGATCCTATTGTTGAACCACTATATTTTAAATGCGCTCATTGTAGTTGTGACGCATGAATTGCTATTTTGTTATAATTGGTAAAACTAATGATGGGAAGATGGAAGGACGTGATCATTTGCAACCCAACCGAAAGCCGAACCTGCTGGTATCTGAAAAATCCCCGTATCTGCTCCAACATGCTTATAATCCCGTCAACTGGTTTCAATGGGGAAAAGAAGCTTTTACGAAAGCAAAAAATGAAGACAAACCCATATTCCTGTCTATCGGTTACTCCACTTGTCATTGGTGTCATGTCATGGAACGCGAGTCTTTCGAAGATGAAGAAGTAGCGAAAATGCTTAATGAGCACTTCATCTCAATTAAGGTTGACAAGGAAGAAAGACCTGATATTGACCATATTTATATGACGGTATGTCAAGCCCTTACGGGTCAAGGCGGGTGGCCGTTGACGGTGTTTCTCACACCTGAACAAAAGCCCTTCTATGCTGGGACCTATTTTCCCAGGCAAAGTATGTATGGACGCCCTGGCTTAGTCGAGCTTTTAGACCATATCCAGCAATTATGGGATACGGAGAGAGAGAAAATTAACGCGACGAGTGATAAAATTACACGAGCCATACAGGAGCCAAATACTCAATCGTTTCAACAGAAACTATCCACAGATGTACTAGAGGATGCCGCCGACCAATTGGAGGACATGTACGATGAAACACATGGTGGATTCGGTCAAGCGCCTAAATTCCCCTCACCTCATCAGTATTTATTCCTGCTACGAGAGTGGAAGAGAACAGGGAACGGTACGTATTTAAAAATGGTTGAACGATCTCTTATGTCCATGCATCGTGGCGGCATTTACGACCATATTGGCTACGGTTTTGCCCGTTACTCTGTTGATCGTTATTGGCTGGTCCCTCACTTTGAAAAAATGCTATACGATAACGCTTTGCTTGCTTATACTTATTTGGACACTTTTCAAGCGACAAAAGACTCTTATTTTGCTAGCATTGCCGAGGAAATATTTGATTATGTTCACCGTGAGATGACCTCGTCCGAGGGTGGATTTTATTCAGCACAAGACGCTGATTCAGAAGGTGAAGAAGGAAAGTTCTACGTTTGGAACCCTCTAGAGATTAATGACATTCTCGGTGACCAGCTAGGATCGCTATTTTGTGACTATTATGATGTGACAAACGAAGGGAACTTTGAAGGTAAAAATATCTTGAATCTGATTGAGAGCCCAAGTCACGCGTCTTTCGCTCAACGTAAGGGCATGTCACCGGAGGAGCTGACGCTTAAGCTGAAGGAAGCCAGAGAACATTTATTCACTTATCGCCAAGGGCGTGTCCCCCCACATAAAGATGATAAAATCCTCACTTCATGGAATGGATTGATGATTGCTGCTTTAGCTAAAGGTGGCGCCGTGCTCCAAAGTGAAGTATTTATTGATCGTGCCGAACAAGCCTTATCCTTCATTGAAGATCACTTAATTGATCATAATGGAAGACTATTAGCGAGATACCGTGACGGGGAAGGTAATCTGAAAGCGTACATTGACGATTTCGCTTTTTTAATCTTTGCTTTGCATGAGTTGTACTTTGCCACCGGTCAAGTCATCTATGTTGAAAAAGCACAACACTATCTCAAAAGTGCTGTTAAATTGTTCTGGGACGAAAAAGAGGGTGGGTTCTTCTTCTACGGCCGTGACGCGGAACAACTTTTAACCAAACCGAAAGAACAGTATGATGCAGCCATACCGTCAGGGAATTCTGTGATGGCACTGAACTTGGTGCGTCAATTCCATCTCACAGGGGACCCCGTAGTTAGAAAGTATATGGACGAACAATTGGCCCTATATACCGACAGCGTTTATCATTACCCTGCCGGTTATACATTCTACCTTTGCGCCTTACAAATGGTGCTCAGCGGACCTGAAGAAATAGTACTGGTGGAAGGAGAGAATAAGGAACATTATCAAGAGGCACTGACCTCTATCACTCAATCGTTTAGCCCCTTTTCTGTCTTGGTTCAAAAGACTAAAGCTAAAAAAGCTTCCTTAGACCAATTGACGGAGATGCACAAAGATAAATTGAGCATGGATAACAAAGTCACCCTTTATCTTTGTCAAAATTTCAGTTGTCAGACACCTATTGTATCGGTTGAAAATATACAGAAAAACTTTGATCACACTTAGTAGTGTGAATTATAACCAGAAATAATAAGCAGATATCAGTTCAAAACGCCTGGTTGGATCATAAACCAGGCGTTTCGTTTTTGAACTATGTGAAATTTGGATTCAAGTGGAGTAAATGAGTACGAGTGTGAGCTCCCCTTCCACCCATGATAAAAGCGAGATGAACTCAGAAATGCGATATGAAGAGATGTGCTGGAGAGTTTATCTACCGCTTTTATGAAGGTCTTCTTTCCCTAATAGGGGTTCTCTGGTTACTTGTATACCTTTGAACCTTCCTGGACAAACGCTTTTGCTTTCTCTTTCATGCCTTCCTCGATCACTTGCTCTTCGCTCATCCCTTTTTCACTTGCGAGTGCTCTAATATCATGAGAGATCCGCATTGAACAAAATTTGGGCCCACACATGGAACAGAAATGTGCTGTTTTAGCCCCTTCTGATGGCAGCGTTTCGTCATGATACTCCCGTGCTCGCTCAGGATCCAACGACAGATTAAACTGATCCTTCCACCTGAATTCAAAACGCGCCTTGGAAACAGCATCATCCCTTTTTTGAGCATGTGGGTGACCCTTCGCAAGATCTGCTGCATGCGCCGCAATTTTATAAGTGATGACCCCTTCACGTACATCATCTTTGTTCGGTAAACCTAGATGCTCTTTCGGTGTCACATAACATAGCATGGCTGTACCGTACCATCCGATCATTGCAGCCCCAATAGCTGAAGTGATATGATCATATCCCGGCGCAATATCCGTTGTAAGAGGACCTAAGGTATAGAAGGGCGCTTCTTTACAAATCTCTAACTGCTTATCCATATTCTCTTTAATCAAGTGCATGGGCACATGACCAGGCCCCTCAATCATCACTTGTACGTCATGTTTCCAAGCGATGTCCGTTAACTCACCTAGCACCTCCAGCTCTGCAAATTGGGCCTCATCATTCGCATCCGCGATTGATCCTGGACGAAGCCCATCTCCTAACGAGATCGAAATATCGTACTGCTTCAATATTTCGCAAATGTCTTCAAAATGCGTGTACAGAAAGCTCTCCTCATGGTGTGCCAAACACCATTGCGCCATGATGGACCCGCCACGGGATACTATTCCTGTCGTACGCTCGGCTGTTAGCGGTATATGGCGTAGTAAAACACCAGCATGAATGGTGAAATAATCGACACCTTGTTCGGCCTGCTCAATTAAAGTATCACGATAAACCGCCCACGTTAAATCTTCAGCGACGCCATTCACCTTTTCCAAAGCCTGATATATGGGCACTGTTCCTACTGGTACAGGAGAATTGCGTATAATCCATTCCCGTGTGGTGTGAATATGCTTACCTGTAGATAAGTCCATAATGGTGTCTGTCCCCCATCGAGTGGCCCATGTCATCTTTTCAACTTCTTCCTCTATTGAGGAATGAACAGCGGAAGTGCCAATATTGGCATTAATCTTAACATGAAAATGGCGACCGATAATCATGGGTTCACTTTCAGGATGATTGACATTAGCGGGGATAATGGCTCGGCCACGGGCCACCTCCTGACGGACAAAGTCGGGATCCATTCCTTCTCTTATAGCGATAAACTCCATCTCTGGGGTGATGATGCCCTTTTTAGCGTAGTGCATTTGAGTCACATTATGTCCTGGTTTTGCCCTCAAAGACTTTTGCTTCGTTATAGGGAACCTTTCTATGTTTGGGGATGCCATTTGGTGGGGGATTAATCCATCGTCTTCAGGTTTCAAGTTTCGACCTTCATAAAATTCAACATCTCCGCGTTCGATGATCCACGTGTGACGATGGGCTGGTAATCCTTGACGAATATCAAGGTCGACGTCGGGGTCTATATACACCCCACTCGTGTCGTAAACGCGTATAGGTTCATTCTCTACCACTTCACCTGTTGTTTCTCTCGTAGGCGTCAGTTGAATCTCTCTCATGGGCACTTTAATATCTGGTCTCGAACCCACTTTATAAACCTTTTTACTGTTTTCAAACTGTGACCTAAATGTCATGGTTAATGGATCTTGGCTTGTCAAAACAAACGCTCCTTCCCCACTCCAGTCTCTACTAGAACCACCTGAAATCCCAATACTTTGCGTAAGGTAAGGCTAAGCCTGTGTCACTTAAAAGCCTCATAAGACTAATTTAAAGCATTAAAAAACGGGTCCTAAGAATAGGAACCCGATCGGTTTTAATTGGAAACTGAAATTCACGCCAAGTCTTCATGCTGTTACATGTGTACGAATAGATGTTCATTAATGTATAACGATGATTGGCTTGTGAATGGCCCAACTACTTCCCTACGCTGGTACTAACCAGATCAGGTTCTAAGGGTCGAAGAATTTAGAACGCACTCTTCTCTCAGTCCAAGCTACAGGACTCCCCTAGTAGAGTATGAAGTTTTATATTTTAATGATGCTCATGGTTAATATTACCAAACATGACGAGATGGGTCAACCTTTATACGCAACCCCACCTATCAACATACATTTTAAATATAGAGTCACGTTTGGGTTTGATCTTCTTCAGGGCTTTGAGTGTCGTTTCCATTCTTGCTCTTCCAATGGACCTCAACCTCGGTTACACGATGAGGATTCGTTTTGAGTTCTTTGATCATTCTGGTTCCTCTACGTGCTCTTGTGTGTTGAGTCAGCTCATCAAGTTTTAATCTCTTAACGGTTTGTCTGTGAGTATGCATTTTGACAGTCTCAAAATCACGTATATCATGAAACAGTATACCGTCAACCACTTCATCATCTTTAAGGTTAATGCCCTTCACACCGCCTGCTTTAACCCCCATCACACTCACTTCTTCCTCTTCAAACCACAGGGCAAAGCTCTGTTGTGTGATCAGTAAGAGCTCATGATGCCCTTGGGTACGATACACTCGTACGACTTCATCCTCACCTTTTAGCTTTATACCCACAATAGGTTTGGAGTAACGTTGCACTTTATACTCTGATAGTTTGGAACGTTTGACCATGCCTTGCTTCGTTATGAAGAGGAGCATGTCATCCGTTTGATCAAAATCTTCTACACTGTAGGCGGACAATATACGATCATCTTTATCTATCGGGATTAAATTAGAGATATGTTGCCCCATTTCTTTCCACTTGATATCTGGTAGCTCGTGGACAGGTAGGTATAGATAATGCCCTTTTGACGTAAATAGTAATAACGTATGCGTCGTATTTGATGTGAGTAAATGGCATAATTCATCCTCATCCTTCATCCCGACCTCATCTTCATTGGAGGCGGCATACGACCTCATGCTCGTGCGCTTCACATAGCCGTCACGCGTGACGGTAACCATCACATCTTCGGATGGCACCATCACTTCTAGGCTAACCTTGAGCTCTTCTATTTCCGCCTGAACCTCCGTCATCCTAGCATCTCCGTACGTATCTCTTATCTCTTCTAATTCTTTTTTAATGACTTGTACCAACTTCTTCTCACTGGCAAGGATCGCTTCGAGCTTCTTAATCTTCTTCTCTAGCTCTTTAGCTTCCTTCTGCAACTGTGTCACATCTGTGTTCGTTAAGCGGTATAACTGTAAGCTCACAATGGCTTCCGCTTGAGGTTCTGTGAATCCAAAAGAGGAAATGAGATTACGCTTAGCATCCCCTTTATCCTTAGATGCACGAATTTTAGCTATCACATCATCTAATATGGAAAGGGCGTGTATTAGGCCTTCGACAATATGGGCGCGATCCTTTGCTTTACGTAATTCGTACTGACAACGATACGTCACCACTTCTTTTTGATGCGTCACATAAGCCTCCAATAAGCCTTTGAGGTTCATAAGTTGTGGCGTTTTATTGGATATAGCCACCATGTTAAAGTTATACGTGATTTGTAGGTCGGTATTTTTATATAAGTAATTGAGTATCCCTTCTGCATCAGCGTCCTTCTTCAAATCGATGACGATTCGTAAGCCAGTACGATCTGTTTCGTCCCTCACTTCAGCAATGCCTTCTACTTTTTTATCTATTCTAAGTTCGTCAATCTTACGCACGAGATTAGCTTTGACTACCTCATACGGGATTTCCGTGATGACGATCTGTTCCCGTCCCCCACGCATGACGTCAAAGCTCGATTTTGCTCTGACGACCACTTTTCCTTTACCCGTCTCGTAAGCTTGCTTGATTCCGTCAATCCCTTGAACAATCCCGCCTGTTGGGAAGTCTGGGCCTTTTAACACTGTCATTAACTCATCAACGGATACCTCGGACTGTTCGAGGTACATGATCACCGCATCAATGACTTCAATTAAGTTGTGTGGCGGTATATCAGTGGCATACCCAGACGATATACCGGTTGAACCGTTCACAAGTAAATGCGGAAATCTAGACGGCAATACGGTAGGTTCTTGATCGGAATCATCAAAGTTCGGTGCAAAAGTCACTGTTTGTTTGTCTATGTCTCTTAAGAGTTCAGATGCTAGGGGCGATAGACGCGCTTCTGTATATCTCATCGCCGCTTGTGGGTCCCCGTCAATGCTACCATTATTGCCGTGCATTTCTACGAGTCGTTTACGTACTTTCCACTCTTGTGACATACGCACGAGTGCATCGTACACTGACGTATCGCCGTGTGGATGGTAATTCCCGATCACAGTTCCGACCGTTTTAGCGGATTTACGAAACGGTTTGTCCGCTGTGTTCCCTTCCTGGTGCATGGCGTACAAGATGCGACGTTGTACCGGCTTTAATCCGTCTCTCGCATCAGGTAAAGCACGCTCCTGAATGATATATTTAGAGTATCGACCGAAGCGGTCCCCCATGACTTCTTCAAAGGGTAAATCTAAGATTTTATCGATCAGTGCCAATCTCATTATCCTCCTTTAGAAGAACGTCTTGACCTTCATTATCTTCTAATGTGAAGGCAACGTTACGTTCAATCCATTTCCTTCTTGGCTCAACCTTATCGCCCATAAGCACTGACACTCTTCGTTCAGCACGTGCAGCGTCATCCACCGTCACACGAATGAGTGCTCTGGATTCTGGATTCATGGTTGTCTCCCACAATTGGTCTGCGTTCATCTCACCTAGACCTTTATAGCGCTGTATGGTATACCCTTTTCCGACTTTCTTAATCGCCTTTTTCATTTCATCTTCATCCCACGCGTATTCCACTTTCGCCTTCTTACCTGTCCCTTTACTAATTTTATATAGAGGGGGTAAAGCGATGTAAACTTTATTCGCTTCAACGAGTGGTCGCATGTAACGATAGAAGAAGGTGAGCAGGAGTACTTGTATATGCGCACCGTCTGTATCCGCATCTGTCATAATGATGACCTTATCATAATTGCAATCTTCTAAATTAAAATCTGAACCAACACCAGCACCAATCGTGTAAATAATGGTCCGGATTTCTTCGTTTTTCATGATATCTTCTAGCTTCGCTTTTTCTGTGTTAACGACCTTGCCTCGTAGTGGGAGGATCGCTTGGAAGGTACGGTCTCGCCCTTGCTTGGCTGATCCCCCAGCGGAGTCCCCCTCTACCAAGAACAGTTCATTGCGGTCCGGATTTTTGGATTGTGCGGGGGTCAACTTCCCACTGAGCATCGCTTCTTTTCGTTTACTCTTCTTGCCCGTTCTTGCTTCTTCTCTCGCTTTTCGAGCAGCCTCTCTCGCTTGAGCCGATTTGATCGATTTTCGAACGAGCATGGTGGCGGTGTCCGGGTTTTCTTCTAGGAATGTGGCCAAACGTTCAGCCACAAACGTATCCACCGCAGATCTCGCTTCCGGCGTCCCGAGTTTCCCTTTTGTTTGCCCCTCGAATTGTAATTTTTCCTCTGGGATACGAACTGAGATAATCGCTGTTAACCCCTCGCGGACATCGGCGCCCTCTAAATTCTTGTCTTTTTCCTTAAGCAACCCGGTCTTTCGAGCATACTCGTTCATCACCCGAGTCATCGCCGTCTTGTAACCTGCTTCGTGTGTCCCTCCATCTTTTGTCCGAACGTGGTTTACGAAGGATAATATTTGCTCAGAATAGCCGTCATTAAACTGCATAGCGATCTCTATCGGAATGTCTTGCTGCTCTCCCATAAAAGTCATGACAGGGTGGAACGACGTCTTCTCTTCATTTAAGTACTCTACAAAAGCCTCTATACCACTCTCGTAGTGGAAGGTTTCCTGTTGTTCCTTTCCCTCTCTTAAATCTTGGACTTCGATCGTCAGTCCTCTCAATAGAAAGGCAGCCTCTCGAGCACGCTCAGCTAAAATATCATAGTTAAAGCCCGTTGTTGAAAATACTGTGCTGTCTGGTTTGAAATGAACAATGGTGCCAGTTTTACGTGTGTTACCTGTCTCTTCGAGGTCCGTTACCGGTTTTCCTCCGTTTTCAAATCTCTGGCGATACGTTTTCCCTTGTCTGTGAATCGTCACTTCTACCCATTCGGAAAGCGCATTAACCACGGAAGCCCCTACGCCATGCAGTCCACCCGAGGTTTTATAACCGCCTTGTCCAAACTTACCTCCCGCATGAAGCACGGTGAAAATGACCTCAGGTGTCGGTCGCCCGGAGGCGTGCATACCAGTCGGCATACCTCGTCCAACGTCTTTTACACTCACACTGCCATCCTTATGTATCGTTAAGGTAATGAGCTCACCATGTCCTGCTAACGCCTCATCTACAGCGTTGTCCATTATTTCAAAAACAAGATGGTGTAACCCTCTTGAATCAGTACTTCCTATGTACATTCCGGGTCTCTTTCGAACGGCGTCCAACCCTTCTAATACCTGAATCGATTCTTCATTGTATTCATAAGATAATTGATCGGTCAAGGACGTCTTCCCCCCTTCTTTTAGTACCGTTACGAACATACGTTTTTATATATTTTACACGCTCGTATGAAAATAAACAAGCGCTTGTCCATAACGGAACGAAAAGCCTTGAGAACACAACGTTTCAAGGCTTTTCGCTTCAGTCCTATGTTAGCTTTATTTCTGTTTCAGCGCAACACCCAGTACGTTCGGACCTGCATGTGTTCCGATTGTACTTCCTAACTTATAGTAGTGCACTTCTTCAAACGTGTCTAGGTCTAAAACGTTCGCTACTTCTTTTCTGGCGTCATCCTCATTTGTATAACCGTGAACGATAAAAGCGATATCAGTTTCATAGTCTGACAAGGAGCCAATATACTCCCCTAACTGACGCAAGCCTCGTTTTCTGCCTCTAGACTTGTCGAGCATGTTCACTTTTCCATTATCGACGGTGACAATCGGCTTAATATTGAGAATACCCCCGATCATGGCTTGAGCTGACGATATACGACCACCTTTTTTAAGGTTTTCTAATGTATCGAGTAAAGCCAAAATTTTGATTTGAGCTTTATGATCCTCTATCCATTGAACGACTTCTTTGGCCGTTTTGCCTTCTGATAACATCTTATCCGCTCTTTTTAGCATGTATAACACGACCACCGATACATTCGCGGAATCAACAAGGTGGATTTTTTCTTTTTCTTGCTCATCTTCAATCATATCTCTAGCGATGGTTGTACTTTGGTATGTACCACTTAGTTCGGATGAGATCGACAGACTGATGACTTCTTTATCCTCATCTATGTATTTCTTAAAAACATCGTGAAATGCTTGTGGAGACGGCTGACTTGTCTTGGGTAAGGCTTCTGACTCAGACATTCTTTCATAAAATTGTTCTTTGTTCAAGTCCACACCATCGAGGTATACGTCGTCCCCAAAATATATATTGAGTGGAACAACTTCTACGTGGTGCTGTAAATCAAGCCCGTTATCTACTTCAAAATCGCTTCCACTGTCTAAGACAAACACAACATTGCTCATAGTATGATGCCTCCTTCTTATTACGATTCATACCATCTTATCTAGAAACGATGGACAGCCCCTAAAAGACGATGCTCTCTTCCTGTATTATATCTTACTTTTATAAAAAAGGTAGTCCTTCTTTAAAGTCATATACGCTTTGTTAATAAGCGTGCACCATTTTATCTATAAGCATGCCTCTTTTACCACCTAGCATGTCACACAGAGATTCAATTTAAAGAATGACGCTACAAACGATATATTAAAATTCGCCAGTTAGGTCTAGACGCTATCGTATCAAGAAAAAAGCTACCCTTTACAGAGGACGATGTAAGGGTAGCTTGGATTTTCATCCAAATCTCACTTTATTTGCACGAGGCCATTTTCATACGACTAAACTAAAGAGACATTCTAAGGATTTCAGCAACGTCTTCTTTCTCTAATTTCTTAAAGCTGCCGATTGGACCAAAGTGAGTCGCTTTCTGAGCCATATCTTCTATATGCTGATCATCGATATCGTAATCAGCTAAGCGTACAGGGGCACCAATCTTGTTAAAGAATTCTCTCGTCGCTTGAATACCAGCCAGGGCCACTTCTTCATCTGATTGACCACTAGGGTCAACTCCCCAAACCTCAGTAGCAAAACGGATGAAGCGGTCGATATTTTCTTTATACACATATTTCATCCAGTTAGGGAAAATGATCGCTAATCCACCCGCATGGGGGATATCGTAAATAGCACTCACAGCATGCTCAATACCGTGGCTTGCCCAATCCGTTTCAACTCCCTGAGCTAATTGGCCATTCAACGCCATCGTACCACAGTACATAATATTGGCTCTCGCTTCGTAATTTTTAGGCTGCTCAAGCACGACTGGCGCATTGTCAATGACCGTTTTTAATATAGACTCAGCGTATCGAGATTGAAGGGGTATATTCTCCGTGTGTGAAAAATACTGCTCAAACACATGGGACATCATGTCTACCATCCCATACACCGTTTGGTCTTCCGGGACGGAGAATGTGTTTGTCGGATCTAAGATAGAAAAGGCTGGAAAAGTCGTACCTGCCCCTCGCTTCTCTTGCTTCTCCCAGTGTGTGACCACACTACCACGGTTCATTTCAGACCCAGTCGCCGCCAACGTGAGAATAACGCCGAGTGGTAACGCAGCTTCAGCAACAGCTTTACGATCGTAAAAGTCCCATACGTCTCCATCGTATTTGGCCCCTACAGCAACACCTTTAGCAGCATCAACCACACTGCCTCCGCCCACTGCGAGAACGAGGTCAATGGACTCTTGCTTACATAGATCGATCCCCTTCTGGACAGTCGTCAGTCTCGGATTAGGTTCTACCCCGGCTAGCTCAAACACCTGGCAGTCTGCCCCTTGTAATCGTTGTATAACATCATCGTACAAGCCAAAAGATTTAATACTGCCTCCGCCATAGACAAGGAGCACCTTTGTCCCGTATTCATGTACTTTATCTGCTAATTTTTCGATTTGGCCTTTTCCGAATAGAATCTCAGTAGGGTTCCTAAACTCAAAATTATTCACGTGTAGACCTCCTTATGGTAGTCAATATGTACTTAGCCCCATAAACCTAAAGTTCAAAGGTAACTTTATTGTATCAAAGCGACAACGTGTTTTAAAGTTTTGTGCACCTGAGGCAGGAGCAGCGTATGATTTCCAGGCATGTTTCTGCCTGATTAACACACCCTAAGCTTAAGCATATGTAAGCATACAAGAAAGCGAGGATTGCTGATGAAGATGCCAAAGGATGAAAAAGCGATCATTGCCGGGTTCAGAACGATGGAACAAGCTGAAAAAGCAAAGCAGGAGTTAAGTCAGCTTGGGGTTATTGACCAACGTGTTGACCGCATGAGTCTCTATACCGTCACCGAGTTTGAAAAAAGACCAGAGAATCCGATAACGGGAGATTATCCCGGATTAGCTAACGCCACATTTGATCAGGAGATGGGGCGTGATCAAAGTGTCTTAGCAAATGTACAACCTAGCGCTTCAGGATTAAGCGATGGTAACCCCTCAGATGTAGGTTTAGATGTTGTCTTATCGGCTGTTGTATCTGAGAAAAATTTTCACAGGGCGCAAGAAATTGTCAGAGAGTGTGGCGGACAATTCTAACAAAAAAACGATGCGCAATCTCCACTAAGGTGGGTTTGCCGCATCTTTTTTATATTCATGTCTTTCTATTAATGAACTGGGAAAAAGATCATTTGTAAGGCAAAGATAACACCAAAGGCGTACACGAGTGGATGCACCTGTCTCCATTTGCCGCTCGTGATTTTGAGAATGGGATAAATGATAAATCCTAGGGCAATCCCTGTTGCGATACTAGAGGTCAATGGCATCGCAATCATAATCGTAAAGGCAGGAAAGGCTTCATCAAATTGATCCCATGAAATTTTCGAAACACTTTCCATCATAAAGCTACCAACAATAATAAGCACGGGTGCTGTAATAGCGGGTAAAGCGGCAATCGCTTCAATCATCGGTGATAAAAACATAGCCAACAACAGCAAACCTGCCGTTGTCACTGCGGTCAATCCCGTGCGTCCTCCTACTGCGACCCCTGATGAAGACTCAATATACGCTGAGGTGGGGCTCGTTCCTAAACCAGCACCTACGGTGGTCCCTACCGCATCAGCCATGAGTGCATGCTTCGCTTTCGGAAATTCGCCCGTATCCTTAAGTAAACCTGCCTGCTCCGCCACCCCTATCATCGTCCCAGTAGTATCAAATAAAGTCACAAGTAAGAAGGCAAAGATGACCGCGTATAACCCATGTTGCCAGACCCCAGCAAAGTCTAGATCAAAGAAAACTGGAGCAGAAGGCATTGAAAAGAGGCCATTGAATGTCAATAATCCCTGGACATAACCAATAAGGGCAGTGACGAGCATCCCAATGAAAAGGGCCGCCTTTACTTTGAGCGTCATGAGTATCAATGTGATTATAAGGCCAATGATGGCTAACATCGTACCAGGGTCATGTATATCTCCTGGAGCCACAACCGTCGCCTCATCTGGTTGAATGAGGCCCGCTGTCCGTAATCCTATAAAGGCGATAAATAATCCGATACCTGATGTAATACCATACTTCAGTGCGCCCGGTATGGCTTTAATGAGATGTTCTCTAAATGATGTTAGACTGAGCAAAATGAAGAGTACGCCGGCGCAGAAGACAGCTGCGAAAACCGTCTGATATGTTAGCCCATAAGTACCAACCACACTAGCAAAATAGGCATTCAACCCCATACCTGGTGCGATGGCAATAGGATAATTAGCGAATAAGGCCATATAAAGTGTCCCCACCGCAGCAGAGATAATGGTGGCCATAAAGACTTGTTCAAAGGGTACGCCCGCTTGGGATAAGATGGCTGGGTTGACAATCACAATGTACACCATGGTTAAGAATGTTGTCATACCTGCGACTGTTTCAGTTTTGAGACTTGTTCCTCTTTCTTCTAAACGAAAGATCTTGTCTAGCATGTTTTATCCCCCTAAATATAATCATCAATTAACGAACATTAAACTCACAGTTTTATATATTATTCGTTTTTTATGCGTAGTGCAAGGGGGTGCCTGTAAAAAGCACCAACATATTAGAATTTATACGGCAAATGTTATATAATAGCAGATGAAATCCAGATAAGTTGTCCACCTATATTTTAGGCTAGGCACTCATTCTTTTATGCTTAAATAAATCATTTAGAGTGTAGATACAATATGTCGTGGACAAAAAAGGAGCGGAAGCCTATGTACCATCGAACCCAAACTAGACCAGTCCGAGTTGGGAATCTGACTATCGGTGGAAACGATCAAGTCGTGATTCAAAGCATGACAACAACCAAAACACACGATGTAGAAGCCACAGTGGCTGAAATCCATCGTTTAGAGGAAGCAGGCTGTCAGATTGTCCGTGTGGCCTGTCCTGACATGCGAGCTGCTGAAGCCATTCCAGAAATAAAGAAGCACATTAACCTGCCTTTAGTTGCTGATATTCATTTTGATTACAAGCTCGCCTTGAAGGCAATTGAAGGCGGTATTGATAAAATTAGAATTAATCCAGGTAACATTGGAAGGAAAGAAAAAGTAGAAGCTGTCGTTAAGGCAGCAAAGGAAAAAGGTATCCCGATTCGAATCGGTGTTAACGCAGGATCATTAGAAAAACGTATACTTGACAAATACGGTTACCCAACGGCAGACGGCATGGTTGAAAGTGCACTATACCATATTAGCATCCTTGAAGAACTAGACTTTCATGATATTATCGTTTCGCTGAAAGCGTCGGACGTTAACCTTGCGATAGAAGCGTACCGCAAAGCGGCTGAAGCGTTTAACTATCCCCTTCACCTCGGCATTACTGAATCGGGTACTTTATTTGCCGGTACGGTCAAAAGCTCTGCAGGGCTCGGTGCGATCTTGTCTATGGGCATCGGTTCAACGCTCCGTGTTTCGTTGAGTGCGGACCCCGTTGAAGAGGTCAAAGTGGGCAGAGAATTATTAAAATCTTTCGGGCTCGCTTCTAACGCAGCGACTTTAATCTCTTGTCCAACGTGTGGAAGAATCGAAATTGATTTAATTTCTATCGCCAACGATGTTGAGGAGTATATTTCTAAAATTAAAGCCCCAATCAAAGTGGCCGTTCTGGGCTGTGCTGTTAATGGTCCCGGTGAGGCAAGAGAGGCGGATATTGGAATTGCAGGTGCACGGGGAGAAGGACTTTTATTCCGTCATGGAGAAATTATTAGAAAGGTTCCTGAAGAAACCATGGTTGAGGAACTGAAAAAAGAAGTCGACAAATTAGCAGCAGAACATGAAGCTAAAATGCAGACAGAAAACTCGTAGGGGGAAAGCGAATGTTTTTTTCGAAAAAGGGGGGCTTTCACTGCCTCGTACTTTACCTTAATAGTGATGAACCACACCCATTACAGATTGTCATGCCTGATGAGGTAGCCAACGATGTGATTTCCACCATGAAAAAGCTTGAAAAGTCTTCACTTAACGACCACAAATTTATTGGCAACTTGGGCCCGTTCAGCATTATTCAAGACATACAGGGCTTTCAAAAAATTGAAATTCACAATGACACATTGACCTGGAGTGAACCCATGCTTTATACGGATTTTGCCAAAAAATTGGGTGATCGACTCCAAGCATTAGTTAATGACGATACGGACGAAGTTGAAGAGGATCTCATTTATTTTGTTGGTGAATTCACAATGATGCAAGATAACGGTTTTGTTGCCCCGTTTTAGGGGCCTACACTAGGACACCTTATGGTTTAGAATGAGGGTCCTAGTGTTTTCATTTTAGATTCTATGGCCTTTCTTGTTATTGGAGAGCATACCTTTCATTATAAAATCTTCCAATTATAAAATAGGATGTTGATACGTTTGTTGTAAATGGCGTAATTGTAAACACTTTAAGGCGGTTGTACCAAGTTCTTCTACGAGCGTGTAATTTGCCCATGCACCGACGATCGCGCCTAGCCCAGGGATCATTTGTAATAGCTTCCTAAACTCAATACTCTGCTTATACTCTAGATAAAACCCTTCCCAATCAAAGGTATCCCATGAATCCCATTCATTAAATTCGACCTGATTTTCCCATGTTTTTAACCTTTGCCAGACCTCTCTCTTGACCTCAATCCCTGAGAAAGGTAGTAAAAAAATGTTCAACGTGTACAGTCGTTCTTCAAAATTCTCTAAGCGGTAACCAAATAGGGTCATTAATTCCTGTAATAGTCTTAGCTTTATCGATATTAACGCTGGGAAATCAATACCGGAAGATATGATTCCGCCAAAACCCGTCCCGGCCCCTTCGATTGAGGCTAAACGCTGATATTTCTGTATAATCGGACGAGCCTTTTCTGTTCGCTCCCGAAGGTCTCTTTCATCTGAAATAAGCGGGGCTGATATGGCACGGGATGGTAAAAGATTAAGGCCCTGCAAAAAACTTTTAACAGCTTTCTCAAGCGCTTGAGCGAAGGCTCTGTGTATTTTTCTAGGAACAAGACCATCTAGCTTTTCCTGCAAAGATTTGGACATTTGTTGCCATTCCGTTGTGTCATATAATTCTCGTTCAAACTTCATCAACTGCATTTGTACGACTCGATCATACGTTTCCATACAGACGCTGTACTCCTTTTTTATTTATTATTGTGTTCCCTTGGACAAGTTCATTGGTTTGCTTTTTACTGTTTTCATGTATAATGTAATTTGGGTGATATGATGAATAAGAAAACGGTACGTCACATACTAGACACACTAGAGGATATGTATCCCGATGCGGATTGTGAACTAAATCATGATAACGCTTTTGAATTACTCATCAGTGTGGTCCTTTCTGCACAATCGACAGATAAAAAAGTAAACGAAGTGACCAAAAGTTTATTCCAAAAGTACAAAACGCCACAGGACTATCTTTTCGTCCCTTTAGAGGAACTTGAAAACGATATTCGCTATATTGGATTGTATAGGAGTAAGGCCAAGAACATTCAAAAGCTGTGTCGTTCCTTATTAGACAAGCATGACGGGGAAGTGCCTCCCTCCCATGAAGCGTTGACCGAGCTTGCTGGTGTGGGGCGTAAAACGGCCAATGTGGTTGTGTCTAATGCTTTTGATATACCGGCCATTGCTGTAGACACTCACGTGGAAAGAGTCTCTAAAAGGCTAGGGATTTGTCGTTGGAAAGACTCTGTCCTTGAAGTAGAAAAAACTTTAATGAAGAAAGTGCCACGTGAAGAATGGACACAAACCCACCATCGTTTAATCTTTTTCGGGCGATACCATTGTAAAGCTCAAAAACCTCAGTGCCCTGAATGTCCACTCCTGGACATTTGTCGGGAAGGTCAGAAACGAATGAAAAGGGAAGGCGGTTTTTAAAAAGGCGATCCCCTCTGGTCTCTGGGGAACGCCTTTATTTTTCACTATTTTTTATTTTACGATTTCGTTTACCCTCTTTTTTCCGCTGTTATCTTACTATTTTAGGACTAACCGTCCGTCCATTTTTTAATAACTTTTTATTTTTCAAGCCAATTATAGAAAGTAAACGCTTCTTCTGGTGTTGATTCGTTCATACGTGGTGTCAATTCTTGTTGTTGACGAAACTTCCGACTATGCTCTTTTACTTGTTCTGGGGTCTTAACCCCTTTTTTCCGCCATTCCATAAGGATGCGATCAATGTAACGAAAAGAAAGCTTATTCGCAATCACCGCTTCTCGTAGAGCTAAAAAAATGATTTGAGGTTCATGCTTATCATCATCAAGCCATAACCCAATCGTCTCACATTCTATCGGTGAAAGTGGACGTCCAAATTCCTGCTCAAATCGATGAAAAATCTCTCCCTCTAGCTTCTTTTGATCTTCAAGCGCCTCGTGATCCACCGGCCAATGCATGGTCTCTGACGTTGATGCCACTTCGTCCTCCATCACACTATCGGGTGTATCTGTCAGGACATTAATGAGCCTTTCCCACAATGGTTGTAATGAATAACTCTCGATTAAGTATCCTTGCTCGTCCACGCTTGATTCGATATTAATGATCTTATCCTTACGTAATCTGTTCAGCATGCTTGTCAATTGCTCCGTGGTACACGTCATTCTTTCCTCTAACTGGTCCAAGCTTGGGAAAGGAACCCCCTCAGTTCGGAAAGCGTGAATATGAATAAGCAGCAAGAGCTCAGCATCTGTAATAGATAGTTTCTTGTAGTGTTGTAAAAGGACATAAGGAATCGAGGCACTTCCCTTACTCATCCACGCAGCCCATTGTTGTATTGACATTGAGCCTCTCTCCTTTCTATCCGTATACATCACACTTTGACGTGTTATGCCTTTAACTTGTTATGGGTATAGGCGGTTTAACAGACGAGGGAACGGAATCGTCTCTCGAACGTGCTCTGTTCCTGTCATCCATGCCACTGTCCGTTCTAAACCTAAACCAAAGCCAGAATGAGGTACAGACCCATACTTTCTTAAGTCTAAATACCACTGATAGGCCTCTTCTGACAACTCATGCTCCTTGAAACGTTCTTCTAACAGGGCTGGATCATCTATACGCTGACTTCCGCCGATGATTTCGCCGTACCCTTCTGGCGCAATGAGGTCCGCACATAGTACAACATCTTCACGTTCAGGATCAGGCTTCATATAGAACGCCTTGATCTCAGTCGGGTAATGAGTGATGAACACAGGCTTGTCAAAGTGTTCCGCGATCGCTGTTTCATCTGGGGCACCAAAATCTTCTCCCCACTTAATCTCATGTCCCTTTTCCTGTAAAAGTTCAATGGCATCATCATAAGTGATACGGGGGAATGGTGCCTGCACATTTTCTAATTTTGTGAGGTCACGTTCAAGCACTTCTAACTCTTGGCGACAATTATTTAAAACGGCTTGGGTGACATAAGTGACGAAGTTTTCCTGTATCTCTAAGTTCTCCTCATGATCGACAAAGGCCATCTCAGGCTCAATCATCCAAAATTCGATAAGATGACGTCTCGTCTTTGACTTCTCCGCACGGAATGTGGGACCAAAAGAGAACACTTTACCGAGTGCCATAGCTGCCGCTTCCATATACAATTGACCACTTTGAGAAAGATACGCGTCTTCATCAAAGTATTTGGTATGGAATAAGTTCGTCGTGCCCTCTGCCGATGTTGGCGTGAGAATCGGTGGGTCCACTTTGACAAATCCATTTTGATGGAAGAACTCATACATCGCATTGATAATTTCTGATCTAATACGCAAAATGGCATGCTGCCTCTTAGACCGTATCCACAGATGACGATGGTCCATCAAAAATTCTGTCCCGTGTTCCTTTGGGGTGATCGGATAATCCTCAGCCGTATGTATCACAGAGACGTCCTCTACCGTTAGCTCATAACCACTCGGTGCACGGTCGTCTGCCTGTACCGTTCCTGTGACGTATAAGGAACTCTCCTGTGTGAGTTCTTTGGCTACATCCCAAACGTTCTCCTCCACTTCTTTTTTTAACATGACGCCTTGAATAAAGCCTGTCCCGTCACGTAATTGTAGAAATTGTATTTTACCGCTAGAACGTTTATTCGTTAACCAGACCCCAATCGTGACTTTTTCTCCAACGTGTTTGCCTACTTCAGAAATCGTTACCTTCAAGATATTCCCTCCAACTACAGTTTATAAGCTATATTGATTATCTTCTCGGGTTAGAATCACTTTGACTATTATACTACGTTCTTACCTCTGAATAAAGCACGGTGTTTATCCAGCATTTACAATAGCATCTCTCCATGTTCATTATATAAATAAATGAGGACAAATGCCAAGTGACATTAAAAAAAGAGCCACCACACAATCAGGTGTGGTGTGCTCTGCTCTCTCTGTTATTATTTTTATTTCTAAAATACGCTTAGGGTTCTTGGCATACTCATAGGTCTGTTTTTGGATGTTTTCGTACAGGCTTCAGTCGTTTGCTTCTTTTAGGATACGTGTGCGCGATATTTCGTGAGTAATTGACGGAAGCGGTCCCCATTCATTCGCTCCTCTTCGAGCAGAAGACCGTAACACTCTTGGAAAACGAGGTCATATGATTGCAGTAATTCCTTCGTCTGTTCTAATAAAGTGTCTAAGATACGGTTCGCTTCTTCATGCACCCATTCTTTCTTGAGGTGCTGCATCGATACGATCCCTAACGATGAAAGGCCTGCATCAATCATATGATGAACATAATTCATAGCCTGGTCAAAATCGTTTTTAGACCCTGTACTCCGCTCTCCGTAGTATATCTCCTCTGTCACAGCACCAGCCAGACAGATCATAATCTGCTCTTCCATATACGTTTTAGTATAGAGGAACTGTTCTTTGGGCGGAGATTGGCGCACATAACCTAAGGCGCCGCCACGAGGCACAAGCACCACTTGCGATACTGAATGTGGGCGTAGGACTTCAGAAACAATGGCGTGCCCTAGCTCATGGTAAGCCACTCGTTTCTTTTCTTCTGCCGTAGACTCTTTGTCCGTCTGTTCACCCATCATCACTTTTTCAATCGCTTTAGAGATATGCTCTCGTGTAATCTCATTGCCTCTATCTCTGAAGGCGTATATTGCGGCCTCATTAGCTACACTCTCTAGCTGTGCGCCAGAAAAACCGAAGGTCTCTAAGGCGATATCCGCTAGTGTAATGCCCTCTTCTAACGGTTTTTCGGTAAAGTGGATGGAGAGGATATGCTCCCTGGCTGTTTTATCCGGAAGATCTACAGTAATGTGTCGGTCAAAACGGCCCGGTCGAAGCAGGGCAGAATCGAGCATATCTTTACGGTTGGTTGCGGCCATAATGAGTATCCTCGGGTGCTCAGACGTACTCATGCCGTCCATCTCGGTTAGCAGCTGATTAAGAGTTTGGTCATACTCCTTTTGCTGTTTCCCTTCCCGCTTTCCACCGATGGCATCGATCTCATCAATGAAAATAATCCCTCGATCTAGATTTTTCTCTTCTGCCATCTGTTTGACTTCCTTAAATAAATCTCTAATCCGACTGGCGCCGACACCGACATACATTTCAACAAATTCACTACCCGATGCGGCTACGAACGCAGCTTCAGCATAATTGGCCGCTGCTTTTGCCATTAGTGTTTTCCCCGTCCCCGGCGGACCTGTTAAAAGAATACCTTTTAGTGGTCGAATCCCGTAACGACTTGCTTCATCATCCTTCTTAAGAAAATCAATCGTTTCCATCAACTCCGTCTTCGGTCTCTCTTGACCTCCGATATCTTCAAACGATACTTTGGGAGTAGCCACGGCGTGTGACACCTTTTTCTTATTGCCTCCACCAGCCATCATTTGCTGACGCTGGATCAAGAAGTACACGATACCTATGATAACGGCTAAAAATAAAAATGGACCAACGTTGTAACCCATGAACACTAAAAATATAAAAACGACAGGTACTGCACCTGCTAGCCATTCTTTTGCCATCATTTAATCACCTGCCTTCATTGCCCATTTCGGTTAGTGGATAAGCGATATAAACTTCTTCGCCATCGTGTAGCTCAAAATATAGAAAAATAAACGCTTCGTTCATATTTAAATCTGCCTCATGATAATCACCTGCAGATAATCCTTGCTTAATGGTGTCCTGTAACTCTGTATACCTTTGGTGTTGTATCGCTTCAATAAAAGAAGGTGAGTGCGTTAACCACCAAGGATGTTGGTTGCTCTGAGTGACATCAACCTTAACTTCGACTCCCTTACCTGGGTGTTGTTGCTGAAGATATGACTGTAAATCGAGATAAACGTGCCCGAAATCTGGTCTATCTTCAAACTGCACTGTGACAACCACTTGCTCTCCGCCTTGGTCAACATTCTGGATGGTAACCCCTTCTTTTTCATCAGCCCAATCCATTAGCGGTTTTTCCATTCCGTAAAACTGATATAAGTAAAAACCACCAAAAAGGATGAAAGTGGTGACCAGCATGGACAGTAAGACTGATTTTTTATTCCAGTTTTGCACTTCTTAATCACCCTCTATCTATAAACCATTATCACAACATTCGTATCCAGGTTAAAAATAATGTCATGTATATCGATAGTATATCATACCATCCATACTTCTGGCTTTAGAAGAGGTTTCCAGTATATATCTCAAAAGGTATGTGGATCATATAAAATAAACAAAAGAACACGCAGAAGGTGCGTGTTCATCCGTTCACAATAGTTAGCATGCTGAATGAGTCACAATTAATTAGAAAGGGTATAACTGTTCTGATACTCTCCATCTTGCATCGTGTAGTAAATATACTGCAGTTGACCGTCTGTGTTATAGGCCACAATCTCCCATAAGAAAGTATGTCTGTAAGCGGGCGAAACACGTAAAATTTCTGATAAACCACGTTCTACCTCAGCAAGGGCCATCACATCTTCTGAATCCCGAATATCATTGAAGGAGATGCGATGAACCTCAACATCTTCATTCAAGAATACGTATTCCTTTTCTCCATCTTTCTTTTCAACCGTGAGAACGTTATAGCTTTGGCTCCCGTGGAACCGATGTGTGTCGATCACGGTTAAGTCAGATTCATGCTCCTGGACCCATTGTTCTGCTGAGACAAGTGATTCGTTTTTATCTTTCTGAACTGTGACATAAAGCTGTACGGCCTGCCATAAAACAAAAAGCATACATAAACCTAAAATAATAACCCATTTTTTCATATTAAAAAGTGAATGTCACCTCTTCTAGTGCTTCGCCGTTTTTTTGTAATCCAAATGTCAATGACGCTAAATCGAGTTCATTAACCTGTTCTGTTATCTGTAGAACATATATAATATCATAATCCTTTAACTGTGCGGAAGCAAACGCTTGATTTTTTCCTTGTAAATGAGATGAGAAATAGGGCGCAATTTCCTCTTCAAGTAATGCCAATGTCCCAATGATATGTACGGCCCAACCGTTCTCAGTTAATTGCCACTCTGCGCGGTCATATCCTTGCTCCGTAATCATATCGTTCAATAAACGGATATGTTCAGAGGGGAGTGTAAATGTAAATACGGACTCATCCAATGATTCGGTGTGTTCATCGTATTTTAACATGACCCCGTCCGATACACGCTCGACTTCGAACGTATCTTCTTCATTTATTTTACCTGACATTTCCCACTTGTCTGGGTTAACATAGGCGCCCGTTAACTGAATGTTAGTCCCCTCAACACCATAAGTTGTTTCGAACGTCTTTGTTTGCTCTTGATCTTCATTCCAGTGTTGATCTAACTGCACCACAAGCTGTTGCAGGGCTGCATGCTCATCCGCAATATAACTCAAGTCCTCAAACACTGCGGACCATTGCTCGTATAAGTCTTCGTAGGCCTCGTGCTCTTGCTCTGATGTTTGTTGTTTGCAACCACTAAAGGCAAGTATAATCATGGTTGTACAGACCACTGACAGGATGACTTTGACGTATGTGTTCATTGTGCAATCCCTCCTTACTTATATATATCGGAGGGACAATGGTTACATGCCTTAATCCTCTATGTCCTGAAAAAAATGTTAGACATAGCGCCTGGCCTTTACGCTTATACTATGTTTACCGCTCGTAAAGGGGGGTTTATGATGCACTGGAAAGAAGAGCAACGTCAAGTGTCACCACTTGACCAACCGGAATATTGGTTAGATTTTCGCTCAACGCATTTATGGTTTGGACCACATTCCCCAGTCTATAAGGATGAAAAAAGGGAGTGTGAGTACCTGCACATCTTCTTTCCCACAAATTGATCTAAATCCCCTGCCTACCGCTCCTCAACCTGTATGTGTTTACTCATGCAGGTTGTTTTTCTTATCCATCCGCTTTTTCACTAAAAAGTTGGATTATTTTTTCTCTAAGAGGGCAAAGACACGGTTAGCTTCACTTATGATTTTTTCTTCATCAAGATACACACATTGACCATCCTTGACCACACGATTCCCCTGAACATAAACGTCCTTCACATCATGCCCACCGGCCGCGTAGACAATATGCGAGACAGGTTCATGAGCAGGTTGTAAATGAGCCTGTTGAGCGTTAATCACGATAAAGTCAGCTTCCATTCCTGACTCTAAAGACCCTATGCTGTCATTAAAAACGGCTTCAGCTCCCCATTTTGTGCCCATCTGTAACGCCGTATGAGCGGGAATGGCCGTAGGATCACGTTGAACACCCTTGTGAATGAGGGCAGCTAGGCGCGCCTCTTGGAACATGTCTAAATTATTATTAGACGCTGCACTGTCCGTACCCATGGACAATTTAAGTCCTTTATCCAATAAAGTCTGTGCCCGCGCGACACCTGAGCCTAATTTGAGATTGCTGGCAGGATTATGGGATATTTTTACGTCATAACGACTGAGCGTCTCGATTTCCTCTTTCTCAAGATGAACGGCATGAGCCACCAGTGTGGGGCGTTCAAAGACACCAATATCTTCTAAATGAGCCACCGGTCTTTTACCGTAGTCTTGGACGTTTTGTTCCACTTCTTTTTCCGTTTCTGACATATGGATATGAATAGGCAGGTCTAATTCAGTGGCCTTGTCAACTATACGGCTAATGAAGTCTGGCGGGCAGGTGTAAGGCGCATGAGGTGACATCATGGTTGTGATGCGTCCGTTTGCCTGGTGATGCCAGCGTTTAGCGAAAGATGATGCTTCCTCAAGTTTAGCGGTGCGCTCTTGCTCAGATCCTAGTCCGATCATACCTCTTGTGAGTACACCGCGTATGCCTGCACTTTCTACCATCTCTGCTACTGTATCCATATGGTCATACATATCGACAAAACAGGTCGTGCCAGACTTTAGCATCTCGACGATGGCGAGTCCCGTCCCCCAGCGAACCGTTTCAGACGTGAATTGCCCTTCTAATGGCCACATTTTCTGTTCTAACCATTCTTGTAGGGGGAGGTCATCCGCGTAGCCTCTAAGGATTGACATGGCAGCATGCCCATGTGTATTAACCCACCCTGGCATGACCCAATTGCCTTGTAGGTCGATGACGTCATCATAGTGGTCTTCACTCAGCGGTGTCTTTTCACCAATGTCGATAATGTTCTGGTCCTCGATAACCATATAGCCGTTCTCATACCAGTCATGAGTCTCATTCGCGGTGATGATCACACCATTTTTAAATAATGTTTTCATGTATCGTCCACCCTTTTACGTTTATTTATTTATATCAACATTTTACCCCTTTCTGTCATATGTGGAAAGTCCTTTACTCATCCTCAAGGATATATACTTTGTAATCATCTCGGTAAGTCACGACTAGTAAATGTCCGTGTTTTTTTAAGGGATAGACGTCCATCCATGATTCTTCAAGACGCTCAACAACGTCTTGATGCAGGTAGAACTTTGGCCGATGAAAAATAACGGCAATATGAGGATCAACCTCCGCTATAAAATCGGCGTGTGACGATTGATTACTGCCAAAATCACTTACCTTCAATATTTGTGAGTGCAGGTCAAATTGTTCGACCAGCTCCAGTTCCACCGCCTCAGATACGTCGCTGGTAAATAATAGATGCGTTGTCCCTACTTCGAGTTGAAAAACCAAGGAGTTGTCCTGAGGGGCCCCGGACAATTGTTCACTAGGATGCAAGACGTGCATGCTTGTATGTTCATTCCAGGTTACTTTATCATCTCGAGTTAACGGATGATGCTCAGTATGCTCAGCCCAGTCAAACGTATTGGTAAAAGACTCGAGTGCGTAGGGATAATAGACGTGATCAATCTGATACCGCTCTATCACCTCTTTTAAATTCCCAGCGTGTTCGTCTGAATCATTGGTGATAATGAGTTCATCTACAGTGAATATATCCTGTTTTTCTATATACTTAAACAGTTGGCGCTTAGAGGACGCACTGCCTGTATCAATCAGTATTGTTCGTTTATCTTCGAGCTGTACTAAGGTTGCTTCACCATTGGTAAGCTGAATAAAGTGGACCTGCGTCCCGTCCTTCGGGATTTTTTGCACATTGTTGGGAATATATGGGTTGTCACGTACGTGATCGATTTGTCCCGCTGTAAAAGCCCCAATGAATAGCACTAAGCATATAGACATGATGACTTTCAACGCCTTTAACCTCATGACACTCATCCCAATCGTTGTAAAATTTCAGTAGCGATACTGTCCTTAGATACCACTTTCAGATCAATATCGGGCAAGCTCCGTGTAAAGGCACGCCCATAATGGGTCTCGATCAATCGACGGTCAAAGACCACCACGACTCCTTCATCTGTCTCTTTACGGATTAACCGGCCAAACCCCTGTTTGAAACGCAGAACGGCCTGAGGTAATGCTAAATCTTTAAACGGACTATACCCGTCTGCTTTAAGTTGTTCACCTTTTGCTTCCTCATAAGGCGAGCCTGGGGGGGTGAATGGCAGCTTCACAATAACCAAACATGAAAGATCCTCCCCTGGAATGTCGATGCCCTCCCAGAAACTATACGTCCCAAACAATACGGCTTGTTGCTCTCTCTGGAAGTTCTTCGTTAGTTTCGTACGACTGCCTGAATCGACACCTTGAGCGTAAAGAAAAATCCCCAAATCCTGTAAGGGCTCTTTGGTCAGTCGGTGTGTTAACTGTAACAAGCGATAGGATGTAAATAGGACGAGCATTCTCCCCTTACTGACACTAGCCATCTCAATTAAGGATTGAGCGAGATCTTGTGCAAATGCCTTTTCCTCACCGTACACATGTTTACGAATGTCATTGGGCACCACGAGGTTTACTTGATCTCGGTATGAAAATGGTGATGGGATGACAGCCGTATCACACACCTCGTGTTGCAGTCCGAGCTGATGTATCATGTAGTCGAAGGACTGATTGACTTGTAATGTGGCGGACGTGAGTACAACGCTTTGTTTCTTAGAAAAAAACAGCTCCCAAAGCACTTGATCAACATGCAACGGACGCACATGACATTCTAAAAAATAACGATTGCCATGGCGATCATACTGTACCCAATGGACCTCTTCTGTTGGCGTTGCCTCTAAGAAAAAAGCATAGACCTGTCTGATGTCATGCTCAAGTTGTTCTGTAGTGGATTGCCACGTTCTCACGATTTGTTTCTGTTGGTGTGTCATATCTTGTTTTTCCAACGTATTTACCATACGGGCATGCCCTTGCAGGGCTTTATCCAAGATGTCGACACACTGGGTGATCTGCTGAAGGATCTGGACCCAAGCTTCTCCTTCTTCATTTTGGTGTTGGATACGTACGACTTTCTGGTGATGATCTTGCGTGACTTTACCTTTGTACGAGACAAAATGCTGGAGCTGATCAAAAAAGTAATCAATGTGCTCTTTGAGTTCATGAAGTGTAAACAGGATGTCATCCAACTGTTTAGATAGGGTGCTTCCGTCAAGCAAAAGCTGAAATATGTCATATAATTGGTCGCTTAAGCTTTTCTTCTCCTGAGCCGCCAAACGTTGAAAAATACTGTGAATGTTCGCATAAGCGATCCTTTGACCGAACTGCTCTGTGGCCACATGATGAAAATGGTGGGCCTCGTCAATAAGTGCATATCGGTAAGCGGGCAAGCCCTGACCATACACCTGGTCTGTCAGCAGCAAGGCATGGTTTGTGATAACTAAGTCTGCTTGCTGCGCCCGTTCTCTCGCCTTGTAATAGAAACATCGCTTATACCACGGGCAATCTTTTTGAAAACAATTGTGACCTTCACTTTTGACTGATTCCCAAAAATCCTTGCCCCCAGATGACAGATTTAATTCTTCAACATCACCCGTTTCCGTTTCAGTCAACCATACTAGCAGCTGCATTTTAGTCAGGTCATGGTCGTAATTTTTTTCAACCGGATACAACAACGCCTGCTCGAATTTATTCAAACATAAATAATGGTGCTTGCCCTTCATCACGGTTGCTTTAAATGAAAAGGGCAACGCTTTTTGTAAGACAGGCAGTTCCTTGTGCATGATCTGCTCCTGTAATGGAATCGTGTGGGTGCTGACGATCACTTTTTGATCCGTTTTTTTCGCTTGCAAAATACTGGCCCCAAGGTAACTCAAGGTTTTTCCTGTACCCGTACCTGCTTCAAACAATCCGTGCTTCCCTTCCCGAAAGCAGTCATAAATATCTTCATATAATCTTAATTGCCCTTCTCTAGGTCGATACCCTGGCACTTTAGGACCCACTAGAAGATCGAAACTCGTGGCATCAAGGTCTGGTATCGGCTCTTCTTCAAGTGTCTGTTCGTCCGCTATGGGTCTCAATGCGATTTGCCTATGTATATCGTAAGCGTCATCCTGAGCGTTAAGACGCGTTAATCTTTCACTTTCAATGTGACGTAGTAAGGACCCAATATCTGAATGTAGCGTTTGAGAAAGAGGCACCATTCTCTGTACAGTAACGAGTGGTAGCGCCCACATCTTCTCGCATAATGATAAAAAGAGCTGAGCTGTTGCTAATGCATCGCTGTCAGCTTGGTGTGGAGCCTCGTGGGCCATATCAAGTTGCGTTGATAATTGTGATAGTTTATAACCTTCTTGCTTGGGTAACAGGATCCGAGACAGCTCTACGGTATCGATAATGCCACCCTCGAACTTTAAGTATCCGTTTGCGTCTAAGATATGCTGCAGGACGGATAAGTCGAAATGCACGTTGTGTGCCACAAGTATAGCTTGGTCTAATCTCTTGAGAATGTCAGGTAACACTTCCTCTAAGGTCGGTGCTGACTGCACATCGTCATAGGAGATGCCTGTTAATTTTTTAATAAAAGGAGGAATCGGGATGGTGGGACGGATAAAGGATGAAAATTGATCGGTCATCCGCCCTTCTTCAATGGTTACCATACCGACCTGAATGACTTGGTCCCCTTCCTGAACGCGATTCCCTGTAGTTTCAAAATCAATTACGACGTATTTTTGCTGCAATAGAAATTCCAATGTACCTTCACCTCATATGCACTACAATACAGGAATTTCAATAAAAAATCACTAGTGTGATTGTAGGACACCGTCTGAAACTGTTTGTAATGCTTCCTCAAGATCCCCATCGGCTAGGCTTTTTAAAGACTGAACGAGGGGATGCCCTGGTTTGACCTGCACCAAACGGTCGATGTTACGATGGGCTGCCTCCCATTCTTTCCAGAACAACAACATCCACGTATAAGAGATCTGAAGTTCTATATAGTCTGGGAATAAGCTAAGGGCTTTTATAAAGGTTTCTCGGCTCTTATCTTGTTGTTGAGATAAACCGTAATTCCAAGCTAATCCGAACCATGCTTCTCGATCTTGCAGGTGTGCTTTATACTTCAATAACCGATCATAACATTGAGCTGCCATTTGATGTAGCGCTTTTTCTTCAAAGTATGCAGCCATATCCTTCAGCAGAGACGGATGTTCTTCCACTTGCAAAGCTTCAAACCAATAGGCGATCCCTGCTTCTTGATCTCCCTTTTTCATATAAACCTTTCCTAACATGTACGGCATTTTCCAGTCGTGTTGAAACGTTTGATATCCTTTGGTATAAAGATCAATACAGTCGTCATATTTGCCTAGCTGATAAAGTGTCGTACCATAATTATGGAAGTAGACGTAAATCCACTCCGGTTTTAATTGATTAACTTGCATTTTCTCAAAATAGCGGAGTGCTTTCTCATAATTTTCTTGACTCCCTTCAAGACAGGCTAAGGCGTGTACAGCCAGATGATAGAGCTCGACTTTTGACGTTGTATCTACAAGAAACTGAAGATAATACTTTGCTTTAGACGTTTCATTTATAGCCAAATAAGCATGCCCTAAGTACAGCTTAGCCATCTCAAAATCTGGTTGGGTCTGCACCGTTTTTTCTAAGTACGGGACTGCATGTTCAAACATTAAGAGGTCATATAGTGCTTTACCTTTTGTCCACTCTGCAGAATCATTCGTTTCGGTCAATGTATCTTTCGGTAAATAAAAGGATTGATAGGCGTGCTTAGCTTCCTCGACATCTATTGCGGGTTTAGGACTCATCGATGATGACTGTCCTTGTTTCTCATCCCCTGACTGTATTAGGTCTAAGTACTGTCCTAGCTTTTCCTCAAACTTCAACCACTCTTCTACAATTTCTTCACTGGTTTTCTTAAGTGCTTCTAACTCTTGTTGTCGTTCATCTTCACTGATAATCCCTTGATTCGTTTGTTTCTTCAGTTCTGAAAGCTTTTGATTTAACTGGTCGAATACTTGTTGCACACTCATGAAGACACCCTCTTCACTCATATTTATCCTGTTAGTATTGTTTACCCAAAAGGATAAAATCATGAAAAAAAGCCAACGCATGAAACGTTGACTTTAAAACGTACTCATATGAAGGTTGACCTTAAACGGTGGGTATGGTGCCATGAACTTCTTGATTCATTAATTGTGCAATCCGATTATCTTTATCCATGATGGCGACTTTTGAACGGAACTGATTCAATTCTTTTTCCTCTACCATCGCATAGGAAATAACAATTACCGTGTCACCAGGTTGAACCAGTCTTGCTGCAGCGCCATTGAGACATATCACACCTGATCCCCTTTCGCCAGGAATGACGTACGTTTCCAGGCGTGCACCATTATTATTGTTGACAACCTGCACTTTTTCCTGGGGCAAAATATCCACCTGGTCTAATAGGTCTTGATCAATGGTAATACTACCGACATAGTTCAGATTCGCTTCTGTCACAGTTGCTTTGTGTAGCTTTGCTTTCATCATGTGTCTAAACACGAAAAGAAACCTCCTTTCCTACGACCTCCACAATCATGTTGTCAATGAGTCGTGTTCCCCCTATACGAACGGCAAGTGCCACAATCACATCCGTGTCAATATAAGAGATATCTTCGAGGCTCGGATAGCGATAAATATGAATATAATCTATATCGGCGGATGGTGCCTGACTTACCACGTCCTGTGCCTCATCTAATAAAGTTTTAACGTCTCGTTCTCCCTCGAGCATCAATGTCTTAACCCGTTGAAGCGCTTCAAATAGCACAACCGCTTCTTGTCTGTCTTTTTCTTTTAAGTACACGTTTCTTGAACTCATAGCCAAGCCGTCGTCCTCTCGAAATGTGGGACATGTGACGATGTGTACTGGAAAATTGAGATCCTGGACCATTTGTTGGATGACCGCCACTTGTTGGGCGTCTTTTTGCCCAAAGTAAGCCGTATCCGGTTGGATAATATGAAAAAGCTTAGAAACAACGGTACCCACACCATCAAAATGTCCAGGTCTAGAAGCCCCGCATAATCGTTCTGTGATCTCTTGAATCTTCACTGTCGTTTTGGGTTTAGTGGGATACATCTCCTCTACAGAAGGTGCAAAAATATAGTCCACACCCACCCGATCTGCTTGCTCAACATCACGCTCTAAGTCACGGGGATACTGCTCGTAGTCCTCTTCGGGTCCAAATTGCAACGGATTAATAAAAATACTCATGACGACCACATCAGCGTTTTGCTTAGCTTCACATGCTAAACTAAGATGACCGTCGTGCAGGTAGCCCATGGTAGGAACAAATCCAATCCTGCTCCCCTTCAATTGCTTGATTTCTTCATATTTCGTTCGCCATTCTTCTATCGTATAAATGACTTGTGTCACTGTTCATTTGCTCCTTTTCCACCATATAACTGCGTGATCACATCTTTATTAATTGAAAAAGAGTGCTCGCTTGTGGGAAACTGTCTCGTTTTGACTTCTTGAATATATTCAGACACAGCGTCTTGGATTTGATTCCCGACCTGTGCGTATTGTTTAACAAATTTTGGGTTCACGCTGCTTTGGTACTGTACAATATCGTGAAACACGAGGACTTGACCGTCACAATGTAGGCCTGCACCAATCCCTATCGTTGGAATCGTCAATTGGGCTGATAGTTTTTCCGCTAAGTCAGCCGGTACACACTCCAACACGAGTGCGAACACGCCTGCTTCTTGTAAGGCTAAGGCATCTTCAATCATTTTTGCTGCGGTTTGCGTGTCCTTGCCTTGAACCTTATAACCGCCTAACTGATTCACGGACTGAGGCGTCAGGCCTAAATGCCCCATCACAGGTACGCCAGCAGAGACAAGCCGACGAATCGTCTCTTGATGTTCAGCTCCACCTTCCAATTTCACGGCGGTGGCCCCGCCTTCTTGCATCAGTCTTTGACAAGCGTCAAGCGTTCTGTCAAACGATCCATGATAGGTCAAAAACGGCAAGTCCGTGACGAGCAACGCCCGATCATTTCCTCTTGAAACCGCTTTCGTATGATGAAGCATGTCATTAATGGTGACCGGAATAGTAGACTCGTATCCTAAAACCACCATGCCTAAGGAATCGCCCACGAGAATTACGTCAATGCCTGCTTCATCCACTAATTTAGAAGTAGGATAATCGTAAGCCGTGATCATTGAAATCGGCTCACCATTACGTTTCATGTCTTCTAACACTTTCGTCGTTACTTTTTTCATCCATTTAACCTCCTTTTAACTGGAGGGGTCGCATAAAAAAACCTCCTGCTGAATGATGGCAGAAGGCGCCTTTAGACATACGTCTCGCAATATGTCCTCACGATCCCTCTGTCCCTGTCCAAAGTTTGGTTCAAGGCAGAATCACTGTTCGCAAGTGCAAATCATGACTTGATGAAATGATGACTTGCAATGTAAAAGTTTTTTAGATGCAGTCAGCATCATGTCAAGCATCAGATGTTCAAGTACAGTTCCAAACATGGATACCGCCTTTATGCTTCATATTATATCAGACCTCACAGGGTGGTGTCTCTATATCTGCTGAATAAATTCGATGGATCATCCCACTCGCATCCTCAAGTAATAAAACACCGTCTTCATTGATGCCACGAGCGATACCCGCCACTTGACCTTCCCTGGTGCGAGCGGTGATTTGCTTGCCTATTGTACTCGTATACGTCTCCCATAACGTTTTAATAGGAGAGAAACCATGCGCCATATAAAGATCAAGTAAAACTTCCCACTCTTTCAGTATGTTGAGTACCAGAGACTTACGGTTAATCTCTTCTCCAGTATCGACCTTAAGCGAGGTGGCAATATGCTGTAGCTCTTCTGGAAAGTCAGACGCGGATTGATTCACGTTCATTCCAACCCCGACAATGACGTAGTTTAAGCGATCCGTCTCTGCGTTCAACTCAGTCAATATGCCTGCTAGCTTTTTTCCTTGTAGGAGAAGATCGTTTGGCCACTTAATCTGACATTCCTTACCTGTCGTATTTTTAATCCCCTTCAGTACGGCTACTGAAGAAAGTAACGTCACCTGTGACACAGAAGAAAGAGGGATATCCAGCCTCAGGATCACGCTCATCCATACCCCGCTTTGGGCGGGGGAGTGCCATTTACGGTTCAAGCGCCCTTTGCCCTGCGTTTGGTGTTCGGCTAATACAACAGTTCCTGAAGGGGCGCCTTCACGTGCTTTTTCATGAGCCACTAGTTGCGTTGAAGTCACCTCGTCATAGTGATACAAGTGATGCCCCATTGTTTCTGTCTTAAGATAAGGCACAAGGTTAGAGGCTGTGAGCGAAGTTGGCGTTTGTAAAAGCTGATAGCCTTGCTTTCTTACAGCTTGAATGTGATATCCATCTTTACGAAGCTCTTCGATATGTTTCCAAATGGCTGTTCTCGATATCTCTAGCTGATGACTCAGCTCCTCTCCAGACACAAACGTGCCTTTTCGCTCCTGTAAAATTGACACTAGTTTTCTACGGCTCTCATTCATGTGCATCCCTCTTTTCTGTTCGCAGTTGACGTTTAATCTCGTCAAGTAAAGCATCTTTTTCGTTAGGCAAAACCCTGTTTAACACTTTTTCTAGTGCATCTTCCAACATGCACTGTATCCAAGGCCCGGCAGGTTTATTAATGGCTTGTACAACGTCATGACCATCAATCGCCAAATCCTTTTTTCTATGTATAGGAAGCGCTTTATGCCGATGCTTGACACGGTCCCCAAGACGGTGGTCCCACTCCCCTAATTCAAGTAATTGATTTAATTTTAACAAACGGACAATGGCAGGCACACCTAGCTCAAGCAACGCTTTATGAGGTATGTGGTTCACATCTTGTAAGCCCGGCTGATCACAGGCCAATTCATATTCCGTTGTTAAGATCTGCTTGGTGTGCTTGTCCATATTGCTCTTTTTCAGAAAATCCAAAATGATGGGCTTAGGTTGTGGTGTTAACCGAAAGAGCAGTAACCACCGCTCCGTTTCATCAAGATCCGTTAGAGGATAGTGAAAAAGCTGTTGATAGCCCGTTTCAAACGTTGAAAAAGGTGCGATGTCTTCAAATACACGTAAGTCTTGTAGATAGCTCAACCCCTTCGTAACGTGGGGCGAGCGGAAGCATTTCATCCACTCATTGACCTTACGCTCAAAGGAGACATACTGTAAACCTTGAACTGTCCCCTGCATCGCGAGTAACGTTTGCTCTTCTATATCAAACCCGAGCTGACAGCTAAATCTGACCGCTCGTAATATGCGTAAAGCATCCTCTTCAAACCGTTGAAGTGGGTTACCGACAGCACGAATAACACAGTTAGAGAGATCCTCTTGGCCCTGAAAATAATCCATGATGTTGTATTGCTCATCCATGGCCATAGCGTTTATAGTAAAATCCCTCCGCAGAAGATCCTCACGTAGATCGGAAACAAAGCGCACAGCATCAGGTCTGCGGTGGTCTTGATATCCCGATTCTGTCCGATAAGTCGTCACTTCGAACATCTCTTCCTCTAACAGGACGGTCACGGTACCATGCTGTAAGCCTGTAGGAATCGTACGTGAAAACAAGGTCATCACTAATTCCGGAGGGGCGGATGTGCATATATCAATGTCGTTGATCTTACGTTGTAGTAAAAAATCTCGAACACAGCCACCAACGAAAAAAGCTTCATACCCATTGTCTTTGATCGTTTGGAGTATCTTACCTCCAACGTTAAATAATGGTGCAGAGCTTGGCATAAACATCCCTCTCTTCTTCTTCAAACGCAACCGTGTCTATCCACCCATGCACATAAGAAAACCCTTTTGGCATATAATATGAACACCGGAAAGGAGGAGACAACGTGAGAGTGCTCATCGGCATGTTAGTGTTCATCTCGAGGCTCATGTACGCCAAAAAACGCAGTAACACGAACCGTACTTAATCAGTGCTTTCTTCTTCAGCTACCAATTGGTAGTACAAATCTTCATAAATACGTAACATGCGTTTAGCGCAAAACGTTTCGTTTGCCCGTCTCACACATTCGTCAGAGAATGTTTGGTACAAGTCCGGATTTTTCAGTAATGACATAGCTGACGATGCCATTTGTTCAACATCACCGATCGGGTGTACAAAACCTGAAGTACCATGGTCAACAACCTCTGGTAGCCCCCCTGCATTTGAGGCCACAACTGGGATCCCACAAGCCATGGCTTCCAATGCGACTAACCCAAAGCTTTCCTGCTCTGAAGGTAGGAGCATGACATCCATTTGTGACAGAATCTCTGAGGCATCCTCTTGTTTTCCAAGAAAGATGACCTTTTCCTGTAGACCATTGTCTTGTACCCATTGCATGACTTTTGGGAAGTCTGGACCTTCACCTATAAACACCATTTTTGACGGAATCTGCTCCACAATCTGTTTGAACACCTTGACAACATCTAGTGTTCTTTTTACGGGTCTGAAATTTGACATATGAACGATGAGCTTTTCGTCGTGTGGGGCATATTTATTTCTGAAGCGCTTGGAGGCCCGCTTATAGTACACCCTCTTGTCCACAAAGTTATATACTTTATGGATATGCCTATCTATATTTAATAACGTTTTGGTTTGCTCCACTAGACTGCCTGAAACCGCAGTCACGGCATCCGATTGTTCTATGCCAAAGCGAATCATTTCCTTCAACGATTCATCATAGCCCAACACCGTAATATCTGTTCCGTGTAAAGTTGTTACAACCTTGATCGGATGGTGAATCATCTGTTTCGCTAAATAAGCGCATATGGCATGCGGTATCGCATAATGCACGTGTAATATATCCAGTTTTTCTCGATTGGCCACCTGCGCCATTCTGTTCGCTAAGGTGAGGTCGTATGGTGGATACTTGAACACGGAATAATGATTCACATCCACCTCATGAAAAAAGAGGTTGGGATGATACTCCCCTAATCTGAACGGCATACTTGAGGTTATAAAGTGCACCTCATGCCCATGCTCTAGGAGTAACTTACCGAGTTCCGTTGCTATGACACCAGATCCCCCAAGAGTGGGATAGCAAGTGATTCCTACTTTTAATTGACGTTGCTGTGCTTGGTCATGCTTCATGACTAGTGCTCCTTTTCTCATTCAAACGATGGTAATAGTAGAGGTTCTTCGACCATAAATCCTTCCGCATAGGCCACATTTTTCATCTTGCCAAACCATTGATCGCGTCCTAGGACCACATCAATAAACCCTGTATTTAAACGGGTTTCAACCTGACCTTCTTGTGGTGAGAACTGTGTTTGATAAGCCATAAGAGACGCTCTCTTTTGATTCACGTGAGAAGATATGTCTATCAGTACGTCCGGCTTAACCGTGCCGTTAATGATATATTTAAAAACTTGTTTCACTTTATGAGCCTCGTCCTTCTCATCTCCGTATTGGTAGCGGCGAATCCCCGCATTAAAAACGGCCTCTTTTACGCGTCTAGCCGCTTCTCCATGATCGGGGTGACGATCCTCCTCATACGGTACATAAACATAAGTGGGCTTATACTGTCGTATGACTTGCGCAATCGTGCCGATGATATCTTCTTGGTTCATATGTAAACCTCGGTCCGAAAATTTGAGGTTGATTCTCTCTTGGACGCCCAATATCTGTGCGGCTTGTTGTGCTTCATGTTGCCGCTCTGTGACGGTTCCATTTGAGGACAGTTCAGCTAATGTAAGGTCGCAAATACCCACACGAAACCCTTGGCTTGTATGTTTCGCAATGCTCCCACTCATACCAATTTCAACATCGTCAGGGTGCGCACCAAAACATAGGAGGTCTAAAGTAGACATCTAACCCTCTCCCCTCTCATTTGTCATTAAGCTAATTTTCAATTGAGCCATTCGTTACTCTGAGCGATTCACCACACGTCTAAAATCGATGTCCCCCTGCTCTAGAGATTTGACTAATACCTCAGCAGTGGCCATATTGGTGGCTAGAGGGACCCCATAAACATCACACAAACGCAGTAATGCTATAATGTCAGGTTCATGAGGCTGGGCCGTTAACGGATCACGGAAAAAGAGCACCACATCCATCTTATTTTCAGCAATCAGGGAACCAATTTGCTGATCTCCCCCTAGAGGGCCAGACATTAACCGGTTGACATCTAAGTCTGTGTTTTCCATGATCCTTTTACCCGTCGTTCCTGTCGCAAACAGCTGATGGTCGTTAAGAATGGGCTCATACGCAATCGTAAACTGAATCATGTCCTCTTTTTTCTTATCATGTGCGATTAAAGCAATATTCATATTGAGCGCTCCTTATCTTAATCCATAATTTTATCTAATCCATAGACAAGGCCATGTAATGTCATCACTTTGTTGATGGCTAATTGGACACCCGGCATGAAGGAGGTACGATTTATAGAATCATGGCGAATGGTTAGGCTCTGTCCCTCTCCACCGAACATGACTTGCTGGTGAGCGACGAGGCCAGGAAGACGGACACTATGTATGGGAAATCCTTGATAGAACGCGCCGCGTGCTCCGTCCAGTTCTTCTTTTTCCTCTGGGTGACCCTGTTTGTGTTCCTCTCTTACTTCACCGATTAATTCTGCTGTTTTTATCGCTGTTCCCGAAGGGGCGTCCAGCTTTTGGTCATGATGCATTTCAATAATTTCAACGTCTGACATGTACTTAGCCGCTTGTTGGGCAAATTTCATCATCAAAATGGCGCCGATGGCAAAGTTAGGTGCGATAATGGCCCCAACGTTTCGCTCCTTACTAAGCTTGTCCAGCTCTTCAATATCCTCGGGAGACAACCCTGTGGTCCCCACCACAGGGCGAACACCGAGTTGGATCGCAGTGATCATATGCTCTTTCACAACGGCCGGCGTCGTAAGATCAACGAGTACGTCTACCTCATTCTCAGACAGTGCCTGCTCCAAATCATGATAAAATGGCGCACCGATTGGGCCAATACCAATCGTTTCTCCAACGTCACCGCCTGATAATTTAGAATCCACCCCAGCCACAAATGCTAGGTTCTCGTCTTGGTGAATCATCTTGACAGCTTCAGATCCCATTTTTCCTTTTGCGCCTGCTACGACTACTTTAATGGACATTGTTATTATTTTCACTCCTATTAATAAAGTATTCTTTTGCTTTCGGGTATTTAGGGTCTAATTCAAGAAGTTTCTTTATTTGTCTCTCTGCTTGGTCCACTTGATTCAAAAACATGTGTATCGAAGCAATGCCCCAACGTAAATCGAGGTTAGCAGGGTCCATATCTAGAATATTGTATAAATCGGTCAAATCTCTTTCTGACACAGTCCCCTGAGCTAATTTTTCTTTTGCTACTTGCACATGCTTCTGAATGTGCAGATTGATATATTGTAACTGATACGTTTCGCATGTATCAAACAATTTAATCGCTTTGTTAATCGCATCAATCGCTTGGTCTACTTGCTGATTACGAGCATAAGTGATCGATAATTTATAATATAACGAATGATTTTTTGGATTACAATGGATGGCCCTTTGAAAACATTCAATCGCACGCTTATAATCTTGCTGAAAAATAGCCGTGTATGCCTCATGTACATACTTATTCTCAATTCCCATCAGTTGGTCCACCCCCATAAAGGTTCACTACAATATATGAAGGGTTTGACCAAGATGAAACGACTGGTATACATTTATAAATGGTTCTGTTAGTATAAATTTTACCACTACTCAGGAACGGACGCTATCATCTTGCTTTTGCTCGGAGGTCGAATGATGAAAATCAAATTTAAAAATGTGCTTATGATTATCCTTGGAAGTGCGATATTCGCCTTCGGTATCAATTATTTTAACATTGCAAACCGTTTAGTTGATGGCGGCTTTACGGGTATCACCTTGGTATTAAAATACTTATTTCATTTTGATCCGGCCATCACCAACTTTGTTTTAAACGTCCCGTTGTTATTAATCGGGTGGAAAGTGCTCGGCCGGAACGTCTTTATCTATACCATCATTGGGATCGTTGCCGTTTCTGTCTTCTTGTGGGTCTTCAGGGACTTACAGTTATTCTTAGGGGAAGACCTACTCTTAGCGGCGCTGTACGCTGGTGTATCTGGCGGTATCGGTCTGGGGCTCGTCTTTCGCTACGGGGGCACTACGGGTGGGGTTGACATCATCGCCCGTCTTGCCCTAAAGTACTTCGGATGGAGTATCGGAAAGACAATGTTCGCCTTTGATGTGACCGTTATAACCGTTTCTCTTATCTATCTCGACCATAAGCTAGCGATGTATACCATCATTGCTGTATTTGTCGGTGCACGTGTCATCGACTTTATGTTGGAGGGCGCCTACGCCGCTAAAGCGATCATGATTGTATCAGATGCTGCACCAGAGATTTCAGCCAAGATTACCAAGGAAATGGATCGTGGCGCAACGTTATTAAAAGGCCGTGGAGGTTACACAGGAAACGACCGAGAGGTGTTATATTGCGTGGTTAGCCGTGGTGAATTGATGCGCTTAAAAAACTTAGTGGGGAGCGTCGACCCTTACGCGTTCGTTGCTGTTAGTGATGTCCATGACGTTCTCGGTGAAGGTTTTACACATGATGAACAGAAGAGACCTTTACGTGAAGAATGAAATATAAAGATGTTGGGACGTGCTTCCGGCCGCTCTTACTCAGGCCTTCTTTTTATATTGTAGAGCCAAAAAAAAAAGAGCTGTATGCCAGTGGCATCCACAGCTCTTTTTGCTTTGAAATTCGAGCTCGTTAATCGTTTTGTTGCATGTATATAAAGACGAGTCGCACAAGTTCTAGAACGGCCGCTGCTGCTGCTGCAACGTACGTAAGCGCTGCTGCGTCCAATACTTTTCGAGTCGATCTCTCTTCCTCGTTACGAATAAAGCCTTGTGATACAACTAAATCCATCGCTCGAGAACTTGCATTGAATTCAACAGGTAACGTGATCACCTGGAATAGTACAGCCGCTGTATACAATACAATGCCTACGAGAAGAAGTTGGCTGAAAAATCCTCCACCGTACCCGAGGAAGATTCCAGCTAAGATTAACGGGAAGGCTGCCTTTGATCCGAAATTGGCGACAGGAACTAAGGCGTGTCTAAAGCGTAAGAAGGCATACGCTTCCTTATCTTGAATCGCATGGCCTACCTCGTGCGCTGCAACTGCTGTTCCTGCTAGACTCGTCCCGCGATAAATTTCCGAGGATAGTCGAACAACTTTGCCAGAGGGATCGTAATGGTCTGTCAACTGACCCTTGACTTCTTCTACGCCAATATGTTGCAAGCCATTGGTATCTAATATTCTTCTAGCCACTTCTGCCCCAGTCATACCAGAGGATGAAGAGATTTGGGAGTATTTTTTGTAAGCTGAACGCACTTTGTACTGTGCGTACACCGCAAACAGGATTGCCGGCACCAATGTGAGTAGAAATATCATGCACATCTCTCCTTTAGTCTACATAAATGGAATGACACAATAGTTGGAAGTCTTGTTTTCATGACTCATACCCATTGGCTTCCTTAACTTTATTATAATGAAATTAGTCAAATTTAGTCAATATTTATCATGACTCCCATCACTTTGGAAAGTCTTTTTCTCTTCCATTTCACCTTTATATTTTCTCCAGGCAACGTAACTTAAAACAGAGCAAATAACAGATCCAATAAGCAACAATACAAGCACTAATGATTCAAGTCCACCTTCTTTGTTTTGAAAGAAAGCCTCTTTTACATGACTCATCATCCCCTCTAAGAAAGAAAGTGTATGATCTTTATTTTGCCACCGTTCTGATCTGTCACTCGTGAGAAACGTCACCTCAGAATCGAGTTGTTCTACAACACCGACATCATGGCTAATGACCAAAGCAGGACGAACGATTTCAAACTGGGTGGCTAAGGTATTCACTTTCTGATAAAAGGTGTCTCTGTTATCTTGGGCTAATGCGTCCTTCAACTCTTCAATTGTTTGCACGACCATGGGATAAAAAGAAAGCCACAGAGGTTGCTTCTGGTGAGAAACGGCATCAAACGTTAAACGCAATCTTAATAAGTTCTGATTAATTTCTTCCGTGCGTGGCTCAAGTCTCGTTAAGGCTTGTTTCGCTTGGATGATGGTATTAGTGAGGATATCAACCTGTTCCACTCTATTCACATATTGGCCCATATCAATGTTAATAAAGGCGCGCTCAAGCTGCTCCAATACTTGTTTCGCTGCTCCATACTCTTTCTTTTCTGCGAGTGCTTGCGCCTCTTTAATATATGTATTAAGTTGTTGCCATTCTTCGGCTAATTGAGCGCCTTCTGGGGATTCAGCTGACAGGTGACGCATGTTATTCGTATCATTGGTGATTTCATTTGCTCGCACTGATGCTGTTTCAAATGGCGTGAAAACGTCGGTTGAAGGCGTCATGATCAAGATGAGCATAACCAAAAACCCACAACCGATGGTTTGATTGAAAAAAGCTTTCATTTCCGTCCCCTCCTCCATTCTATATTATGGAGGACAGGACAAGTTTAGACCTAGAAATCTAAGTCTAGTCGTTTAACCCTTTTGTGTACCACGAACCTATACGCTAAGTATAAACTACACAAGCTCAAGGAAACCGTAAAGAAGGCAATGGTCGGTAAATACACGTGTAAGCGCTCATTAACGGTTGGGAATGTCCCCAGCGAGTAATCGACGAGATCATTAAGTAAAGTCCACGCACCCGTCCAGACAAGGTGCTTAAATTTGAATCTAAAGTAAGGTGTATACAGAACAGCTTGGATGGCCATTCCTATATGAGAAAAAATGAGCATGTAGTGTTGCCAATACATCGGTGCCCCTAATGCTGCTCCCCACACAATCATGACCGTGGCCCATATACCATATTTCACTAATGTGACAGTCGCAAGTGCTTCTAGCAAAGGCCACCGTTTTTTTAAAAGAAAAGCCAGTAAGACTAATGTAAAAAATAGACTTGCAGTGGGACTATCAGGTACAAAAGGGAGTAGGTGCAGATCAGTCTGTAAGAGCTGATTTTTATACCAGTAATATCCGTATATTGTGCCAAAGAGGTTAACGACAAATAATAGCCATAGTGTCCCTCTTTGGCCTAACCACCTTATGAACCATTGCCATATGGACATGTTCTTGCCCCCCTTATTTCTTTTGTCGAAAAGTTCATTCTCTGTTGTTTCTATGGTTGCTTTGTGATTCGGCGAAACCTACTTTCACCATCCGGGCTTTGACGCTATCGTTATCACTTTGTCGGAACGCACTTAAAAAAAGCTGACTTGTCTCCTAGAGCCCAAGTCAGCTTTTGTCAGACAATACTATTCTTCTTCAGCCAAGGAAGCCAGCCACTCCGCAAGTAATTCAAGTTCTTCGTCGGAACCTTCAAACATGCCAGCTGGCATCGTACCAATACCGTTTAAGGCGATATCTTGTATCTCCTCTACGGTATAATCTTCACCTGCGTTATATATCGCTGGCCCTGAAACACCAAGGCCATCAAGTTGTTCCCCGTGACAGTCGATACATGATTGCGAGGCGTATACTTGATAACCGTCTGATTGTGTATCAATCTCAACTTCTGGCTGATTCTTCGCAGCGTATTGCTCATTCTGAGACCAGTCATGGTCTTCCGCTGCCGCATACGTTAAGTAAAAAATAGAAAATATCGCAAGTAACATTAACCCTGTCGCCACCGGGCGGCGTGTCGGGCGTCTTTCTGGCCCGCGATCTAACCAAGGCGCAAGCATCAGTGCGCCAAATGCGAGACCCGGAACAACAACGGTCCCTAAGACAGTGTAAGGCCCTGATAAATAAGAATACTTCAATAATTGGAACAGGAACAAGAAGTACCAGTCCGGTACGGGATAGTAACCTGTATCCGTTGGGTCCGCCATAATTTCCAGCGGCGGCTCATGTGCCACGGTTAGAACTAAGAAAGCGACCAAAACAACAGCGCCAACCATCCATTCACGCAATAGGAAGTTTGGCCAGAACGCTTCCGTTTTCCCTGGAAACTCAGAATAGTCTTTCGGTATATTTGGGACACGACGGTCAGGTACCCTAGAGTCCCCTACATATTTCACATCTTTATTGTTGTGGTTTGCCATGATTTACCCCCCTTGCAGATGGAGAAGGACTCCATTTTATAGTGGTCCAGAAATCCCTTGTTTACGGATCATTACAAAGTGAGCGCCCATAAGCGCCAGTAACGCGCCAGGTAAAAAGAAAACGTGTATCGCAAAGAAACGTGTCAGCGTTTGTGCACCTATCACATCACCGCCGGATAAGAACGTAGCCGCATAGTCTCCAACAAATGGTACACTTGCTGCAATCTCCAAACCAACCTTAGTTGCAAAGTATGCCTTCTGGTCCCAAGGTAATAGATAACCTGTGAAACCTAGACCGAGCATCACCATAAAAATGAGAACCCCTACGACCCAGTTTAATTCACGCGGCTTTTTATAGGCACCTTGGAAAAAGACTCTTAAGGTATGTAAGAACATCATCACGATCACGAGACTGGCTCCCCAGTGATGCATTCCACGAACGATCTGCCCGTAAGCGACATCATTCTGGAGATATTTCACAGATTCCCAAGCATTCATGATATCGGGTACATAATACATCGTTAAGAACATACCAGATAAAATTTGAATCACAGTGATAAAGAAAGTCAGACCACCAAAACAGTACACGAACGCAGAGAAGTGATGAGCAGGGTTAACATGCTCTGGAACTTCATGGTCCGCAATATCTCGCCACATAGGGGTGATATCTAGTCTCTCGTCTACCCAATCATATATTTTTGTTAGCATGCCCTATACCCCCCCTCTTTGTACAGGTTGACCTAAATAAAGTTTTCCGTCGTCTCCCACTTCATACTCATAAGTGTCTAAAGGTCTTGTTGGTGGTGTACCTGGTACGTTGACACCATCTCTTTCATATAGACCATTGTGGCACGGGCAGAAGTAACGGTTTGGTTCGTTTTCATTACCTTCCCACATGACCGCACAGCCTAAATGAGTACAGATAGGAGATAGTGCCAATACTTCCCCATCTTCATTCACACTAATCCAAGCTGTTTGATCAACATCATACTCTGTCCACCCGTCGTTCACACGAAGCTGGAACTCACGTCGAGTAGGTTCAGAGCCGAATTCAGATATGTCACCCACTGCGACCATATCCTTTTCTTGGCCCACTTGTAATAGTGGATCGATGGCGAACCTCAACATAGGTGCGACCGTTCCAGCAACCAAGAATCCTCCAACACCCATTAGCGTGTAGTTAAGGAATTGTCTCCGAGATACACCTTGGTCCTTGTCGCTCATTATTCTCTAACCTCCCTACACATCTAAGATCAGTCCATCTAGGACAATTACATATACTATATACTAGGACAATTTACATAATAGCCTATGCCATATAACACGTCAAGAAATTGACAAAATCAGTTTTTTAATAGAATCTTCCTCTAGTCTAACCTTTTTGCCAAATTTCAATAAGCATAGTCACAGTTTTTTTGGTCATACGACTGACCTCTTGAGGAAACAAATCAAGACTCTCGGGTGCTGAGTCTAATACAAGTATAGCGCTATCAACCTCCGTTTGTCTTTCAATCCATTCAGTATTTTGTGTCAAAAAAACAACATTTTTGAACCCCTGTTGTTTAAGGTAGCTATGCCATGCATTTATCCTTTGGTAGAGAGTAGCGAAGGATTCGTCTGAAATCGTTGTCATCGCTGGTAGTAAGAGGACTCGCCCCTTCAGCTGTTCTTCCATCTTGTTCGCGACTCCTGTCACGAAAGCGGATGTCGTTACGGCACTTTCAATTTCATCCCCGAGTTCAATATCAACTAACGGTATGAGCGCTGTATCCACGAATGCCTTGGCTTGTACATATTGATCAATTGTGGCCACTTCCCATTTCAAGACTAGTCACCCTTTCATTTGGTATGATCTCTTATGAGACGCTATCATTTCATCCTATCACTCATCTGGGTTTAGCACGACAATCATAATAAAAAACCCGACCGTCAAGATCGGGCTTCATATTTTTTATTATAGAGAATTGGGGTACAAAACTCAATCACTGTCCTTCATCAGATTTGACCAGCGTGCACTCAATTCTAGGAATGTATCCTTATCTTTGTTTTCTAAGGCGCGATTAATATCGTTATATAATGTCTTTTTTTGGTAAGTTTCCAGGGCTTCGTCTAAGACCATTTCAGCGAGTAAGCTATACCAGCTATTCGTGCTAGTACTCCCCGTTTCTCCGGGAGGAACTTCACGCACAGCCGCATATTTAGGACAAGATTCTGAATTTTTAAATGAGAGCTTCATTAATATTTGTTCGTTCGGGTTGAGACGTATGTCGTGAAACGCACGCTCCACATCCGTTGTTGTAAAGGCATTTTTACTGAATTTAAATGAGACATCGTTTTGACATTTGGTCGACATGAATATCGAGCGCTTTGAGGTTATAAACTCATCAACAAAACGAACATGTTTGAGAAGCTGATCGTCCGACTTTAGATAGGTTAGAAGCCATGCGCACTCTCGCTTCTGAAGTTCAAAGGTATCTAAGAACCAATTGAGGAAAGCCCTCTTATCTTCTGTGGAGATCACGTGATTCATGCCACCCCTCCTTTACTAACTATCTTATTCTCTTTTCTCAAAAAATTCCCTTCTTTTCTTTCAACTCCTTTGTCATTTTAAAGATTTAGTCTTTTGACCCTATCGCTCAACCGTATGTATGTCTCACCTGTCCCTGACTTTGCTTGCTGAAACAAACCGAGATAAACGGCCATACCCAAAAAGCGTTGTTCAAATAATGTGTGGATATCATCGAAATAAAACGGCGTTAACCAAGCCTCGACAACCTTAAATAATGCGTGTGTATGAACCCATTGATGCTTTGACATTTCCCGCGACAATGTTAATAAAAACGGTATCGATGGTAAGGGACGCTTATATAACTTCAGCCAACTCTTGATTATGTCAGCTTGCGTTGTGGTGGACCATGCATCATTCGACAACACCTCTTCTCCCTTTGGTGTAAGGCCAATCCCTGTGTCCCATTCTGCAATCCACCCTTTTGCGAAGCAATAATCATAAATGAGGGCAAATCGGGCAGGGTAGGCAGGAAAACGTCGACCGTAACCAAAGCGCCACTTTCGATCCTTTAAGACAGCTTCCTGAACATGTAATGTCTTGAAGAGTTGTTGTTGTTCACGCTGATACATCACACCTTCAACCGTTGTGACAACCGTACGTTGCTTCTGTATATAATCTAAGAATATTTGCACGTCGTGTATCATCGCATCCCCTTCATCTATGATATGCCAATCATGAACAGGTGCATCCAGTAATAATGGGGTTTGATTAGTGGTATGCGCTTGTGTCGCCCAATATTCTATCATGCGCTTTCGCATATAACGTTGCAGATCTTCAGGTATCTCAAGCAGGGTTTGTCGTTGGGTAGTGACTGGAAAAAGCATGCCTCTCATCAGAAGCTTTGTCACCCATTTACGAGGGGATTCCTCTTGAGAAAATAGTGTCGCTATATACGCTCCCTTGGCTAGAGCATCATCGATATGAAAAGAGGGTGTTGGTTGAAACAGAAGGTACGTGTAAAACCTTAGAACCACTTCATCTATTCCTTCTGTAACCAACTGAAATCGGCTCTCATTTAAAATTTCATAATGTATCGATTGGACTAGTTCTAGCTTAGAATTATGATTACATTCACATTCATAAAACCGGGCTATTTTGTTCAATTCTTGTATATCTCGATAGAGCAAGTGTTCTGATAGATTCATAAATAAAACACCCCATCTATAGTTCTTGGCTATAGTATGAGGTGTTTTTCCCTGTTTTATACGTTCTGTCGGCATTTAAACACTCGTATCTCTTTGTATGAGCTCCTCAATCTCCCATTGATCGGGATCTAGTTTTAGAGATTGTCGCCATAAGCGGATGGCTTCCTCTAACTTGCCTTCGTCACGTAACAGATATCCGTACTGATTAAGGACTTCTATATTTTCTGGATCTAGCTCATAAGCTTGCTCATAGCTCTGTTGTGCTTCTTGGAAGGCTTCCATCTCTTCGTACACTTTCGCTAGGCGTAAATGCAATCCACTATTTCCTGGAGCATGTTCCATCATACGTTGTAAGTATGCCACGGCCGTTTCCCAATCTTCCTCGTTTTCAGCCATATCGATGAGTTGTTCTAGACTTGGCTGATGGACATCATCTAACGATAGTGCTTTTAGAAAGCTCTCTTTGGCCTCAGCCCAGTGTTGGTCCTTTAGTTGAGCTTGTCCTTTCAAGTAATATAGATATGGATTGGTTTGATCGTACTTGATCCCTTCTTGTATATAATTTAATGCATCTTGACTTTCCCCTGTTTTAACCAATGCTTCAACGAGCAGAGGGTACACAGACGTATAATGCGGATCGAGTTCTAATACCCGTTTGAATTTATCTATGGCCAAGCGCCACTCTTCCAAGTGATACGCCACAAAACCGTAGCCAAAGACCAGATCCACGTTTTCTTTTTCACTCGTCACGGCTTTTTTATAGTAATCTAACGCTCGTTCAAACTCCCCTATATGCGCGTAACAGTCCGCTAATTTAGAGTAGGTGGACATCACATGTCCTTTTTCATAGCTTGTAATGGCCAGGCCATACTTTTCTTGGGCATAGAAAACTTCTCCCATGGCCGTATGCAAAACAGGTTCGTCAGAATAGTGTTGTAATGCCCTTTTAATCTTATCTTCTGCCACCTCATCAAGGCCTTCCATCAGATATAATTCAGCCGATAAGAGCACAGCACGTATGTAATCCTCACCCTCTTCTGGACTCACCTCAGAGAGGAGTGCAATCGCATCATCTTCTTGTGCATTTTCCATATAGCACTCCGCTAGAAACAGCGTCAGTTCCGTTTCGTTAGGATAAAGATAAATGAGGTCCTGTGTCAATGATATCGCTTGGTCCACAAACCCCAACTGGAAGTACTGTTGAGCAACATTAAATTTGACATCATCCGTAATGCGAGGATCACGAAGCCCCTTTTCAATGAGTGCCAGCCCATCCTCGATATGCCCTGCTTGTATTTGATCAAATCCTTTTTCGATCTGTTCCATGTTTTGCTCTCCTAACAATGAAATGTGAAAAAGACTTCCTATATACTCTATCGCATAGAAAGTCTCTTTAGCTACTATTATATAATCTTATACCCGTGTAAGCCAACTCATACTTATCACAACGCAAAAAATACCAAAAACTGAGATGAAAATGTACAGAGACATTGAGTGTTGTGAACTTTCATGAGGTAAGGCGTACACAAGGGGGTTATTTAAGCTCGCCACCATGTCAAAATTCATACTCGTTCCCTCATGTGGATGACTCACTGTTTCTTCTAAAATAATGGTGTTCATGGCCCATTCCTCTTCAATTTGTTCCATTTCTACCGGTTGGTCAATGGCGACCTCCGTTTGAGGAATAAACATGGTTGCGATTAGGACCATTAATAACAACATCATAGTGAGACCCGCTAGGGACATGGCCTTCTTCGTTTTTCTTGAGTAAGTTGAGGTCACTTCTGTTGAAGGATTTGCCCATCGATTATCCTCTCTTATACGGGCCATGACTTGTTGATTCATTTTAGAGGCACTAGAAGTCATGGACACTTGCGATGCGTGAGAGGACGCTACATCGTCTTGTAGCCACTCCTCTCCTTTCATCCACATCCCATAATCCTCCATACAAGACTCACAAGATGCCAGATGATGATGAATCTTGATGCGTGTATACTCTTCTATTTGATTTTCATGGTAGCTTTTCACTAACGAGCGAACTTCTGTACACCTCATAAATTAAGTCACCCTTTTTTTCCCTCCAGCGCAGCAGGATCAGCAAAGTAGGACTCTAGTTCACTTTTAATATTGGCCCTTCCTCGAAACAAAAGTGATTTGACAGAGCTGACCGAGGCGCCAAGGATGTGAGAAATTTGTTTATAGTCCATTTGCTCATATTCTCTCAAAATTAAGGCAGAGCGTTGCTTTTCAGGTAAATTATTGATCGCTTGTCGAACAAGGTGTTCACGCTCATGGCGTAAAACCTCCTGTTCGGGTAATTTGTCAAGGGAAGCTTTTGGTGTTTGTAGGCTATCTTCTATGTATACTTCTTTATGTTTGCTTTTGCGTAACTCGCTTAAAACCGTATTACGTGCAATAGTATACAACCAGGTAGAAAACGTGGCCTCTACATCTCTAAAAGATTGTAAATTCTTATAGGCTTTAAAGAAAGTCTCCTGACACAAATCTTCGGCTAAAGATTCATAACGATACGGTTTAAGCATGTGCATGATGAAGGAGAATATCTTCCTCTCATAGCGTTCAATTAGAACAGTGTAAAGGTCTACTCTCCCATCTTTAATCTCACGAATAAGCTGAGAATCATTCATGATTTTAATTTCCCCCCTACAACACTGCACCCCTTCTGTCCAATATCTCTATCTTTTTAGACGCAGCGATGCAATAAAAGTTTCGATAAAAGTGTACAGATCGTTCCCCAGTAAGATTGTCGTCAACTGTAAATCGTTCGTCAATGTTGACATACTATTCGAATAACGCCATTCTTTTTTGTCCATCATTTCATAAAAAATGGATATTAAGGCTCTATGTAAAATCTATGCCCTTAACGTTAAGTAATCACACTTTTTTGGGACGCCGTTTCTATCATAACACACTGTTAATAGATTTGTTAGCAAAAAACAAGATAACATTGAAAGAATAATCATCATGTTAATGAACGAGGGACGATCAATCATCATTAAGCATTCTCACACAGCGTCTTTACAATCAAAAAAAAACCGCAGTTTGCTCGCCCTATGTAAGGGCTTACAAAGTGCGGCACGACATTCGTCGTTGATCCAGTTTATGGATAGGAGTGGAGAGAAACCATACTGTAACTCTATTATAACTTTTCGGGCTAAAATGTCAACGGATATTTTCAAAAAATTTTAAGTGTTGTGGCATATGTGAGGACAGAAGGACGGGAAGGTTATACTCCTTCCCCTTCTGCTGCTCATTTTGACCACAATTTTCATTCATAAATCCTAACTGTTCATCTACGGAAAAATTTTAATTAAAAAAATGTTCCATCGCTCATACTCTCAGCTCAGACTATACTGTAGACTTGGTTAAGGTGACGTCAATGCCTAACTTCTTCAGCTCTGAGAAAAAGGTCGGACAAGTTTTAGACACACAAGCTGGATCAAGGATTTGAATATCAGGCACTTTGAGGCCCAAAAGTGCAAATACCATGGCGTTGCGATGGTCGTCATGTGGATCGAGCTTCGCCCCATGTAGATCTCCAGGATACACTGTAAACCCGTCTGTATTTTCTTCAACATTTAATCCCATGTTCGCTAGCGCCTGACATATAACGGCAATACGATCGGACTCATGTTTGCGAATATGAGCAACGTTGGTTACCGTTATAGGCTTATCAGCAAACGGCGCTAAGGCTCCTACAGTCAAAGCTTGGTCAGACATGGGCTTCATATCCACTTCAAACCCACCTCTCAGTTGCTTTGGCCCTGTAACTTCTAGATAAGTGTCATGCTTAACCGTTTGACAGCCCATGCGTTGTAACACGTCAATAAACTTTGCGTCTGGTTGATGTGAATGGTAACCCACATTTTCTATTCTGACCGTCCCTTGGGTGAGCGCAGCAACACTCAAAAAGTAACAGGCTGTAGATGCATCCGCCTCTAATACGGTATCTCGTGCTTCGTACCCTGTCGGATGAACCGTAAAGGTCGTATAATCCTCATCGTGTTGGATATGTGCGCCAAAAGCGCGCATCAGCTGCAAAGTAATACCGATGTATGCCGGTTGTACCAAGCCACCGATCACGTTGATGGTTACCTTATCTCGGGCGCAAGCACTAGCGATGAGAAGGCCACTTAAAAACTGGCTGGACACATTCCCTGGTACTTGGACCGTTCCACCACTTAGCCCCGTTCCTTTTACGACTAAAGGCAGCCCCTCCGATTCGGACAGAGATGTGATATCCGCACCTAAGCTTTTCAAACCATCAATCAAGGGACGTAGAGGTCTTTTTCTTAATTGTTCAATCCCGTCTACTGTCCACTGCCCAGAGGATTTCACTGCTAAAGCGCCTGGGAGAAAACGTGCAATGGTACCTGCTGCACCGATAAATAATTCCCCCTTATCGGTGGGCCACTCTCCACCGGTCCCTTGTATGGTGACTTCATCCCCATCCACATCAATGCTGACGCCTAGACGACGCAGGGCATCAATGCACCAATAGGAGTCATCACTTCGTAGAATTCCTTTTAGTTTGGAAGTACCCGTTGCAAGGGCAGCGATAATAAGCGCGCGATTGGTATAGCTTTTAGAACCCGGTACAGTGATACGTCCCGAAATAGGATCTGCAACGGGTGTGACTTGGGCCATCGTATAAGAACGGTCGAGTGCCCATTCGGATCGTGAAGTTACGTGCATGGTATCCCCCCTTCTCCTATCGTCTTGTATCAATGATTAGTCTCGTTCGTATACAGCGTAACGGGCACGTTGAATAACCTGTTTCGCCGCCTGAAGGTCTTTCTCGTGTCTAAAGGCAAGACGAAGGACCCCCATAATATCCTCACGCGTTTCCAATATCTCTAAGTTTGTAATACTAATGTCTTCTTCTCCTAAAAGCGTTGTTATTTCCCCGATGACGCCAGGATGGTCCGGTATGTCCACATACAGATCATAAAAAGCAGGAATCGCCCCTCTTTTGCGTTCGGGTAGCCCATCTCTCACTGTTTTGGCATGCGCGTAAAAAGACTCGATGTCAGCCACATCATTCTGCTCTAACATATTAATAAGCTCGTCCATGTAATGTTGCCAATCTTTCATCTGTCTTAAGATGGGCTCACGATTACTTATCGTGATATCTCGCCACATACGTGGGTTACTAGACGCTATACGTGTAATATCTTTAAACCCACCCGCTGCCAGTCTGAAATACCATGGATTATGAGTGTTGTACTGTTGAACATGCTCCACCAGCGCCGAGGCGATCACATGAGGAAAATGGCTGATAGCGGCCACTACCTCATCGTGCTCCTGAGGACTCATTTGCACGAGTTTCGCCTTTGTAGCTGTAAGTAACGCCCGCAATTCATCCACTTTTGCTTGAGGGGAATCTTCACTTGGCGTGAGGACATAATAAGCGTTCTCGAACAAGCGGTCATGCGCCGCTTCAACACCCGACTTATGGGAGCCTGCCATCGGATGTCCGCCAATGAAATGACCTCTCGTTTGGGACGTATACTTCTCACTTCTTTGTACCACTTCTGTCTTGGTGCTCCCGACGTCCGTTATAATGGCCCCTTCTTTTAAGAGCGGTGAGGTCATGATCTCTTCAAGCAACTCACAAAGGACCTGAACGGGTGTACAGATTACAATGATGTCCGCTCCTGCTATACTTTCCTGTACACTTGTGGTTCCCTCATCGACAACGCCAAGTGTGGAGGCGAGACGTATTTGCGAATGATGATGATCATAGCCTTTGATATACAGCTCGTCACCATACTCTTTTTTGAGCGCAAGTGCGAGTGAGCCTCCTATTAACCCTGTACCTATTACCGTTACTTGTTTCTGTTTCATGATGCTCCTTCCGTGATTGTCTCTTTCAATACGTTGATAATTTTTTCATTTTGCTCTTGAGAACCTACCGTTATTCTAATAGACGTCGGAAACCCTAACGCTTCACCAGAACGAACGATAATGCCCTGTTTCAATAGTGCTTCAAATACCTCATTCCCGCTTCGTTTCGTATCCACAAGTACAAAGTTTCCTTGTGACGGATAATAGGATAATCCCATATCTTCAAAAGCGCGATAGAATTGCTGTAGTCCCTCTAAGTTTCTGTCATAGCATTCTTTAACATAATCCTGATCTTCAAGTCCTGCTAAGGCTGCTGCTTGAGCAAAGCGGTTGGCATTAAATGGGGCTCTGACTCTGTTTAAAAGGTCAACAACACTCGCCTGTCCAATCCCATAACCGATTCGTAAACTAGCTAAGCCGTAGATCTTAGAAAAAGTCCGCATGACAAATAGATTAGGAAAACGATCGATAAGCTTCGTAGAATCTGGGTAGTCTTCCGCGCTTGCATACTCGCAGTAAGCTTCATCTAGTACAACAAGAATATCACTGGAAATAGACTCTAAAAAGGCCACAATGCGATCTTCGCTCACGTAAGTCCCAGAAGGATTGTTAGGGTTACAAATCCATATTACCTTGGTTTGATCGTTCACTTTACCCTTCATCGTTTCGAGGTCATGGACGCCATCCTTCAACGGTACTTCAATCACTTCTGCCCCTTCAATTACAGCGTTCGTTTTATAGATAGGAAACGTCGGCGTCGCCATGATCGTATTCGCATTGGCATCTAAATAAACTCTCGTAATAAAAGAGATGATTTCATCAGAACCGTTACCAAACACAATTTGATCTTCGTTAACATCATAAAAGCGAGCCAGACCTTGTCTTAAGTTATAGCTTGCCCCATCTGGGTAAAGAGCCATATTTGCGGCCTCTTTTTGTAGAGCCTCTTTCACCTGTGGTGAAGCACCAAAAGGATTCTCATTAGAAGCGAGTTTGATAATTTCGTCTAGACCATACTCACGCTTCACTTCTTCAATTGGCTTTCCCGGTTTATACACCGGTAAATGAGGTATTTGTTCTTTTGCTTGCATCTTTTTCCACCATTCCTTCCCCTGAACAATATCTTGTAGACAAATGTGTACACTGTTGCTATTAAACCTAAGTTGTATGTTACAAACTATTTGTCTACTATATTACTCTGAAAAAAGATCTTGTACAAATGTTTTTATACCTTCTAATGCGACTTTCTTACGTTCAGGGTCAACGAGGTCTGCTTCTTTTTCTGTGATGGTCCGGATCAACGCACTTCCCATAATAATACCGGGTGCTAATGTACGCAGATATTGAACGTGTTCTTTCTTAGAGACACCAAAACCAACGGCCACAGGTGCCTTAGCATATTGCTGAACTTCTTTGATAAATGGTTCAATATCCTTATTAAAAGAGTCGCGTACGCCCGTGACACCTAGGGAAGAGATACAGTACACAAATCCATTCGCTTCTGAAACGATCTGCTGTAACCGTTGCTGTGACGTCGGTGCAACGAGTGAGATCAAAGGAAAGGTGTCATGTTGCGTCAATGATCGGAGTTGACCAGATTCTTCGTAGGGCAGGTCTGGCACGAGCACACCATTGGCACCTGACTCTTGTGCATCCCGAACAAACGCTTCTAATCCGTATTGGAGGATCGGATTATAGTAGCAAAAGACGACGATCGGAATCGAAACCCCTTGTTGACGCATATCTGCTATCAATTCAAGACCTTTACGGAAGGTCATGCCTGCTTGTATAGCCTTTTCTGAAGCATGCTGAATAACTGGACCATCCGCTAAGGGATCGGAGTAAGGAAAACCTAGCTCTAACACATCTGCTCCAGCCGATTGTAAAGTCAGAGCGATATCAATGCTTAACTGATAAGACGGGTACCCTGCTGTAATAAACGGAATGAACGCTGGATGCCCCTTTGACTCTTTTTCCTTTATGGCCTCACTGATGGTCAATTCTACGTCCGTCACCCTCATGCTGTTCCCTCCTCATCCAAGTAGGTTTGTAATGTATGCACGTCTTTATCCCCACGCCCAGATAGGTTAACGACGATGACGTCACCCTCATCCGCTTGTTGAGCTTGGTTTTTAGCCTCTGCCAGCGCATGGGCACTTTCTATCGCCGGTAAGATACCTTCTGTTAAACATAGATCCTGTAACGCATCTAGTGACGCTGCATCCGTGGCACACTGGTATTTTACTCTACCAGTATAAGCGAGATGGGCATGCTCTGGCCCCACACCAGGATAATCTAATCCTGCTGAAATTGAGTGTGCTTCTTGAATTTGACCTTCATCATCCTGCAAAACGTAGGTCATGGCACCGTGCATCACACCTGGTTTTCCTTTGGTTATCGTGGCGGCGTGCTGATCTGTCTCTGTTCCTTTACCCGCGGCTTCAACCCCAAATAACTGCACCTCTTCATCGTTTAAGAAAGGGTAAAACATGCCAATCGCATTACTTCCTCCACCGACGCAAGCGATGATCTTATCCGGGAGTTTGCCTTCTAAGGCCATCATTTGTTCTTTCGTTTCGTCACCGATAATGCGCTGGAAGTCTCTCACCATTCGTGGGTAGGGATGTGGCCCGACAACGGAGCCAATGAGATAGTAGCAATCGTTCACATGAGTCACCCAGTAACGTATCGCTTCATTCGTAGCATCCTTCAGTGTTCGTGAACCCGACTTGGCTGGGATGACTTCCGCACCTAACAACTTCATCCGAAATACATTCAGGGACTGACGCGCGATGTCTTCTTCACCCATGAAAACCTTACAATTTAAACCGAATTTAGCGGCCACTGTCGCAGCGGCCACACCGTGTTGGCCTGCACCCGTTTCTGCGATGATATTCTTTTTTCCCATTCGTTTGGCTAAGAGCGCTTGGCCAATGGCGTTGTTAATCTTATGTGCCCCTGTATGGTTGAGGTCTTCCCTTTTAAGATAGATCTTGGCTTTGCCACCCCATCTCTCACTTAGGTGAGGGGCTTTATACAAAGAGGTGGGGCGACCCGAGTAACTTTTGAGTAATGCACGATACTCTTCAAAAAAATGGGGGTCCTGCTTTATATTTTGATACGCTTGTTCTAATTCTGTGAGAGCTTGCATGAGTGTCTCTGGAACGAATTTACCTCCAAATTCCCCGAAACGTCCCTGCAAGTCTGGCTCGGTTTCAAAATGAATGGCCATGTTGGCTTCCTCCTTCAGCTCTGATGCTTGTAATCAGTGCACTTATTTTGTCTTTGTCCTTGTATCCGTTGGTTTCCGATCCGCTCGCCACATCGACTCCGTCTATGGTATAGCCCGCCACAAGGGTGTTGGCATTATGGCTCGTTACACCCCCAGCAATGAATAAGGGACATTTGCCGTTGACTTCCGCAGCCACGTCTGGGATTACGCCCCAGTCGAAGGTCTGCCCCGTTCCACCAACCTGGCCTTTTATTTTCGTATCTAATAGTATTGCGTTGACAACACTGAGATACGGTGACACTTCAGGACGACGCCCTTGCTCCATATGAACGACCTTCCATACTTGCATCCCCCGTCGCCGCAGCTTTTGACAATAGTCAGATGTCTCGTGACCGTGGAGTTGAACAATGTTAATCCCTGTGTCCTGTATCGTTTGAATCACATCATCTATCTCTTGATCCAGAAAAACACCAACGGCCTTTTCTCTTAAGCCAGGATACGTGTTCAACCACTCGGCGACCTGTTGTCCTTGTACATGACGCTGGCTTTGCGGTGTAAAGATAAAACCGACATAATCGATATCCTCTTTCATGTAGTGGACGAGTTTAACATCCTGCTCATGACAGTGACCACATACTTTCAACTTAGCCATAGAGTTGAGACACAGCCTCTTCTATTTTCTTCTGCCTCATCAAGTATTCACCAACTAGGAAACCATGCACACCCACACGCTCTAATGCCTGTATCATATCCGGGCCGTGTATCCCACTTTCGCTGATCATTGTGACCCCTTTTGGGATCATGTTGCTTAAACTTTTGGTGACATTGATGTCCGTCTCAAACGTATCTAGATTTCGGTTATTCACACCGATGATGCGTGGCGTAAAGACCTCTAGTAGCTGTTCTAACTCTTGCCTATTGTGCACCTCGACCAAGCAATCCAAGCCAGCATGGGTTGCTTCATCATAGAGGAATTTGAGATCTTGGGGCGGAAGGGCTTTGGCTATTAATAGAATAGCATCTGCCCCCATCTCCACACTTTCATTAATTTGTATAGGACTGATGATAAAATCTTTTCTCAGAACCGGAAGTTGTACCTGTTCCTTAATAGCAGAAATGTATTGGGGGTCCCCCTGGAAATAGTGTTGATCTGTTAGAACAGACAAGCAATCTGCTCCCGCTTTCTCATATGATTTGGCTATCATGACAGGATCAAAGTCTTCTCTAATGACGCCTTTTGATGGAGACGCCTTTTTCACCTCTGCAATCAATGCAGATGTTCGGTTGGGCTGCCGTAAACGCTCGATAAAAGATTCAGTACTGTTTCCGTCTGTCTTTTCCCCTTCAGTACTTAAGTTCTTGGGAACTAATAAATCCGGTCGTTCTGCCGTTAAGGTTAGCACCTCTTCCTTCTTCGTCTCTAGTATTTGTTCAAGCATGTTTGATTGCTCCTCTCTCTTGGACCATATGTTGAAGGTGCTCCTTTGCTTTACCTGACTCAATAAGGGACTGAGCAAGAGCCACTCCCTCTCTCATGTTTGTTGCCTTCCCTCCTACATAGAGCGCAGCGCCTGCGTTATAAGCTACGATATCCTTTGCGGCATCTGTACGTGAACCGTCCAACACTTCTCTAATCATCGTTGCGCTATGTTGGGGAGAATCGGCACGGATATCGGATATGGCGGATACCTCCAATCCTACATCTTCAGGTCTCAGTTCATACTCCTTGATCGACCCAGCTTTTAGCTCGGTAACCTTCGTTTCTCCGGACACAGTAAACTCATCGAGCCCATCCGTCCCGTGGACGATTAACACATGCTCTGAACCTAAGTGTTGTAAGGTTTCAGCCATTCGTTTCCCGTATGTCGGGTCAAATACACCGATCACCTGTCTCATCGCCCCAGCAGGATTCGTAAGAGGACCTAGCAAATTAAAAATGGAACGGAATCCAATTTCTTTGCGTGTTGTTGAGGCATGTTTCATTGCCTGATGGTAGATGGGAGCAAACATGAAACACATACTATGCTGTGCGAATGACGCTTGTATTTGCTCCGTTGTTTGCTCCACTGGAATCCCTAGCTCTTCTAGAACATCCGCACTTCCTGTTTGACTCGTAACCGAGCGATTACCATGTTTGGCTATTTTAAGTCCTGAGGAGGCAGCCACAATGGCACTTGCTGTTGAAACGTTAAACGTCTTAACGCCACTCGCCCCCGTCCCACACGTATCAACAACGGGCTCTCCTTCCTTAAGTGGTATCGTCCGTCCATAGTCACGCATCGCTTGAGTTAAACCCGTCAACTCGTGTGTTTTAATACCACGGAAACTGAGGATAGAGATAAAGCTACTCAGCTGAGAAGGCGTGGCTTTTCCCTCTAGTATAGTGGTCATGGCGAGATAAGCTTCTTCTTGTGTAAGGTATTCTTTTTCTATTAATACCTTTAAAAATGGTTTAAGCATGTGTCGTGACCTCCCTCTGATTATGTTCAAATAAATCCTCAGCCATTTGAATGGCAATCAACAGTGCGCGCGCCTTATTACGCGTTTCCTTCCATTCGAGCTCCGGCACTGAATCTGCTACTACGCCGGCACCCGCTTGGACGTACGCTTTACCTTTACTGACCACGATCGTCCGGATGGTGATACACGAGTCTAAATGCCCAGTAAAAGAAAAATAGCCGATCGCACCTGCGTACGCGTTCCTTGCTTCTTTTTCTAATTCTGCAATGACACTCATCGCCCTGATTTTTGGTGCACCTGTCACCGTGCCAGCTGGAAAACAGGAAAATAATCCGTCTACCGCATGAAAATCCTGGCGCTTTTTACCCGTGACCGTTGACACGATGTGCATCACGTGTGAGAAACGTTCAATCTCCATCATCTTACTGACTTCAACGGTGCCAAATTCAGCAATACGGCCGATATCGTTACGACCTAAATCTAGAAGCATATGATGTTCGGCCCGTTCTTTTTCATCCGTTAACAGTTCGTGAGCTAATCGATCATCTTGCTCCCGATCTCTGCCTCGTTTTCTCGTACCGGCAATGGGGTTTGTTTCTACCCGATCACGCTCGATCTGCACGAGTCGCTCAGGGGAGCTACCGATGAGTTGGTCCCCTTGACCCAAATCAAGATAATACAAGTATGGTGATGGATTAATGATTCGTAAGACCCGATAGATGTTGAAAGGATCAGTTTGTAATTCAACTTCAAACCGTTGAGACAGGACCGTTTGAAAAACGTCGCCCGCTCGTATATACGCTTTTACCTTATTCACAGCATCTTCAAATGTCTGCTTATCAACGTTTGACTTCACTTTACGCCAGTCTGCATCAGGCTTTTTCTCTGGTAGATGCAAGGGCGGCTCTAACGCGTGATTCATCTTGTAGAAAAGATCAGTTACTCGCTGTTGGAGATGCCGTTTCTTTTGCTCATACTCATCAAGTAGACCTTTTTCACTCGCTTGAGGGTCGACTTGCAAATACGTCATGAATGTGATTTCCTGCTTCAGGTGATCAAAGGCGATAATTTCATTACAGAACATCAATCGTAGCTGATCTTGATTGAGATCATTCACGCGATGTGTGGGGATATCTTCATATAATGTGATCGCATCATAACCGATGTAACCCACTGCCCCTCCCGAAAACCTCGGTAGGTCTAGATCTGGGGGTATATGATATTGATCCAGTTGATCTTTTAATATGGTTAGTGGGTCCCCTTCAACTTTGATCTCTTGTTGTGGGTGACCGTCATCGAATCTTTGAAGATAGGCCTGCTTTTCTCGCACCGTAAACAGTAGGTAGGGGTCATGCCCGATAAACGAATACCGCGCCCACTTTTCACCCCCCTCAACACTTTCTAACAAAAAGGAATAGGCTGATTTCACTTGCTGGAAAAGCCGTATTGGCGTGAGGTTATCGGACCACACTTTGTATCGTATAGGAATATAATTGTAGGTCTGACTTAACGTCAGAACATCATCAGTGGAAGGTTCAAACATATCACAAACACCCCTTCAATCATATTGAAGAGGAATTAAGCGAGGATATAAGAGGCAATGACGTTGATGTGTGGCATTTATGCGACGTACATTATATCTCATTTCGCCTTGTCATGGACATACATGGACGTAGCATCATTTCATCATTGAACTTTGGCCATATGATTATGAGACATACGACAGCATCAACGTTGTCTAACAGAAATAAAAAAACAGGGCATGGAAGCCCTGTTAATCGATACTATAGGCTCTCCTCAACTCAATTCTCTTCTCAACTAGTCTCAACTTACTCTTTCAAAACGCTCTAAAATAAACCATGCATCTATCATGTTCAAAAGCAATGCCTTCACTTCTCTAAACTCATTCTAAACTATTTAACAAAACATGACGCTCATTTTACATTCAAAACTCGTTTTACACTCTACAGCTAACCCGCGATTCAACATGACGATCACGGTTTGGATCTACTGAAACGACGTTAGTCTTTTCTCGTTAAAAGTTATAAGTATTGTATCGTGCTCCATCTACTACGTCAAGGATAAATCTGGACGGAGGCTAGTAGCTTTATTCTGATACACATGTCTAATTTCGTGCTGGGCTCTGTCTGTATGGTAGTGAATCATCACCCGAATACATTTTTCCAGTGACCCTGGTACAGCCACCTCCTGAGCACACATTACGGGGACGAATGTCCATCCAGACATGTGGCGTAAACAGCGTGCCGGGAATGTCGCCGTTAAGTCCTGCGTCATCGTCATCCACACGCTCGCGATGCTCTCGACTTCAATATTGTTTTGCTGAACCATATCGGATACTAACGTTTCGGTGGCCTGTAAGATTTCTTGTGTGTCGTCCTTTGTCACAGTTGTGGCCCCACGCACACCTCTTAACTTTGTACTCAAGCGCCACCCTCTCCCTTCAATACTTGTTTGACGAGTTTTGGAGCAACGCCCTGCTCCAATACGGCATGGCCAACTTTTGTAACTAAGATAAGGTTGAGCTGACCTCCGGTAGACTTTTTATCACGGTACATCAGAGAAAGAATGTCTTCCACTGTCCACTCCCGAGGTCGCTCATAAGGCAATCCGAACTTTTGAACAAGCGCAAGTACCCTCTCTTTAATGTTCGTGATCTGATAATGATGCTCGCTCACTTCTCCTGCGAGTACCATCCCAATGGCGATCGCTTCACCATGTGTTAAGCGTGTATATTGACCTAAATTCTCTAATGCATGACCAAAAGTATGTCCGAAATTTAATAGTGAACGGATACCCGTTTCTTTTTCATCCTGACTGACAATCTCAGCTTTTATTTCACAACCCTTATAGAGAGCTTCAGTCAGATACGGTTCCTGTAACTGAAGACACTCATTTGCGTGTTGGTCTAACCATGTGGCAAATGAGGCATCCCATATCATCCCGTATTTAATCAGTTCGGCGTATCCAGACTTTATTTCTCGTAGAGGAAGGGTTTTTAATATTGACGTATCATATAGCACAGCTAATGGTTGATGGAAGGCCCCTATCATATTTTTGCCCAGGGCGTGATTGATGCCAACCTTACCGCCGACACTACTATCATGGGCTTGAATGGTCGTCGGCAATTGTATAAAGTCTATTCCACGCATATAGCTACTGGCCACAAACCCCGCTAAATCACCAACGACACCTCCACCTAGTGCTAGGACCACACTTTTGCGATCAAATTGCTTGTCTATCATAAAAGTTATGACGTCCTCATAAGTATTCAGTGATTTGGATCGTTCTCCAGACGGGACAGCATAAACGTGATAGCGATAATTCGTTTCATCCAAACGCTGCGTCAATGCGTCTGCATGAAGGGCTTTAACTTGATCATCGGTGATAATGAGGATCTGCTGATGATCATGGATACCTAACTGCTCCAGATATTGTCCAATATCATGTAACACGTTTGGTCCAATCACAATCGGATAAGACCGTTCTCCCAATTCAACATGCAACGTCTTCACTTCTAATTGCTTATGCGTAGCCATTAAAACCGTCTTGCCTCCTCTAGATAGGCCTCGAGGTTCCGTTTCATTGACTCTACGTGATCATGACCAAACTTTTCGCAGAAAGCTTTTGCCAGTTCCCAGGACACCGCCGCTTCAGCTACCACACTCGCTGCAGGAACAGCGCAGCTGTCAGAACGTTCAATGCTCGCTTCAAACATCTCCTTCGTGTCGATATCCACACTTTGGAGCGGCTTATATAAAGTCGGGATCGGTTTCATGACACCTCTGACAACGACGGGCATTCCGTTTGTCATACCACCTTCAAAACCCCCGAGATTATTCGTCTTACGTGCGTAGCCTTTATCCTCTGCCCATGTGATTTCATCGTGCACTTGGCTACCGGGTCTTTCTGCTGCTTCAAAACCTATGCCAATCTCAACCCCTTTGAACGCTTGAATACTCATCACAGCCTGAGATATTTTGGCATCAAGTTTACGATCCCACTGCACGTGACTTCCTAAACCAACGGGCACCCCTTCAGCGATTACTTCCACGATACCCCCTATGGAGTCACCGTTTTCCTTGGCCTCATCAATGGCGCGCATCATGTTTTCTGCCGCTTTTTCATCGACACATCGAACAGGAGACGCTTCTGTGATTGACTTGATATCCTCAACGGTTAAATCATTGACCGTCGTGTTCTCGATCTCTACTGCACCAATGCGCCGGACATGTCCAGCCACCTCAATGCCAAAATGAGAAAGGACTTTTTTGGCCACTGTCCCGCAAGCCACGCGTATAGCGGTTTCTCTTGCGCTAGAACGTTCGAGTATATTTCTCATATCGCGGTGCTGATATTTGATCGCGCCGTTGAGATCTGCATGACCTGGTCTTGGACGAGATACTCTTTTACGGTTTCGATCTTCATCCTCAAGAGGCTCGGCTTTCATAATCTTTCTCCAATGTTGCCAATCTTTGTTTTCTACCACAAGTGTAATGGGAGCCCCTGTCGTTTTACCGTCTCGAACACCAGAGACGATCTGTACTCGGTCTTTCTCAATTTGCATTCTTCTTCCACGGCCGTACCCCTTCTGACGTCGTTCTAATTCATAATTGATGTCTTCTGCGCTTAAGCATAGATGGGCGGGTACACCCTCTATAATAGCGGTTAGCTGTGGTCCATGGGATTCCCCTGCAGTAAGGTATCTCATTCTCCATCTCCCTCCTCTATTCACTACTCTCTATTTCTATGATTCCGCCAGTATAACACTTTACTGCGTTTAAGTGTTAAACAAAATAATGTATGACTTGATTATAAACGAATATTGTTTGTAAAAAAAGCCCCTAATTTAGGAGCTCTTACCGATAGGTCTCCCCTTTTTATGGGGACCTCATTTTTAGTATCTTCTTATAAGACTTATTCACTATTCACTATGTTGATCTTCTTGGGGATCAACGGCTCTATGTACAAGGTGTCGGTTTCTATGATACATCCATTCGCCTAATAGAATAGAGGTCAAACTTGCAATGACAACCTTCCATAAGACCGCGATGTGTACCTCTATAAGATGTAAAATTGCCAGACTTGATAAGGTTCCTAGCATTAATCCTGCGAACATAAATAAAGCATAGGCTAAGTGGTCAGACTTTTGACTATCAAAAATTCTGCTCTTAAAGAGTTGACGTATACCTTGACGATAGAATAAATAAGTGAGAAACATAACACAAATAACCTCTATGATCATAATGACTCCTTTATCGATGAGTGAATAAACGTTGCGCCTCTATGTATAACTGAGCAAACTCTTCAATCGTATGACCGCTTTTCTTTCTTGTTTATTTTTTGATAAAAAAAGGTTTCTATAGATTCAAATTCATAGGTTTGGGGGTAAAAGATTTGCTCTGTACTCCCCACAAATAAAATCCCACCCGGTTTTAATGCTTCTGAAAATTTCCGATATAACAAGTCTTTAGCCTCATCTGTAAAATAAATGAGTACATTACGACAAACAATTAAATCGTATTGCTTGTCAAAAGAATCGGCGAGTAGGTTGTGCTGACTGAATTGAACGCGCTCCTTAATTTTAGATGATATCTTATAGCCATCTTCTACTTTAGTAAAATACTGACGCTTCAAATAGTCCGGGACGTGTTGAAGTGACCGTTCGAGATAGGTTCCTTCTTGCGCCTTAATAATAGCATTAGCATCTATATCTGTCGCTTTCACCGACACTTGACTGATTGGGTTAAATTTTTGTAGGAGCATGACGAGTGAGTAGGGTTCCTCCCCCGTGGAACAAGCTGCGCTCCATACTTTAAGGTTATTAGAATTTTTGTATAGGTCCGGTAAAATTTTTCTTTCTAATACGTCCCATCGATTTTTATTTCTAAAAAACTCTGAAACATTGATGGTCATTCGATCTAGAAACTCTGCGTACAATGCAGGATCTACCATTATAGCGTCAAAGTAAGCCCTAAATGTTGAAAATCCTCTTTTTTCTCGCAGTGACGTGAGTCTTCGTTTCATTTGAGCTTCTTTATACTGGCTAAGGTCAATTCTTGTTTTAGCTTTGACCTGTTGGATAAACTGCAAGAAATCACGATCTTCCAATCCTGCTCCTCCTTCCACCTTATCCTATAATATACCATGATTTATAGCTAAAAGATAGGTACAAAAAAGGCCCTTTTATTAGGGCCTTTAGTTGTGGTAGTAAGGATTTTGGATTGTTTTTAGTATGACTGTCTAGGACTCTATACCCATTTGTTCATCACTTTATCGTAGGAGATCAGTTCTTCTTCTTTGAAGAAGAGTCCGATTTCACGTTCAGCCGAAGCTGGTGAATCTGAGCCGTGAATCACATTCATACTGACTTGAACAGCGTAATCCCCACGGATGGTCCCGGCTGCTGCTTCTGCCGGGTTTGTTTTGCCCATCATGTCACGCGCGACTTGTATAACATTTTCACCTTCCCAAACCATAGCAAAAACTGGGCCGGATGTGATAAAGCCTACTAATTCTCCGAAGAAAGGTTTGTCTTTATGCTCTCCGTAATGCTCCTCTGCTAAATCCTTTGAGATTGTCATTAATTTAGCGCCAGCAAGCTGGAACCCTTTCTTCTCAAATCGTTGCACAATTTCCCCGATAAGATTACGTTGAACTCCATCTGGCTTGACCATTAGAAAAGTTTTTTCCACTTTGACGTCAACTCCTATTCCATCATTATGTATAGAAAAACATGAAAGCGTTTCAACACAAAATTAAGTGTATCAAAGATAAGAGAATGAATCAACGTTCAAGTGCATCAACTAGCCTTTTATATCACATGTTGTCAGGTAGGCAGAGTTTGTTAAAGGGAATATATGCTAGGATATGTTTGTTAAAAATGACGCTGTTCCACAAACTGTGTAATCTTGTAAAACATATCTTGGCTACGGCTGTTACTGAGTGTATGAATTGATTGTCTAGCTTTAGCTAGATATCGCTGGGCGATTTGATTCGCGTATTGGATTCCACCATTTAATTTGACGATTTGGATGACTCGTTCCATATCTGGCTGGTGCTTTGAAGCCTCTGTTATAATCTCTTGACGTACCTCGTGATCATGGAAGCAAGCGAGTACGGGTAACGTGATGTTCCCTTGCATCAAGTCACTTCCGGCTGGCTTCCCTAGTTGTTTCTCTGTCCCGGTAAAGTCAAGGATATCATCCGTAATCTGAAAGGCCATCCCCACGTAATAACCAAAACGATATAATGCCCTCGCCTCTTGTTCACTCACATGGCCTGCAAGCCCGCCTAATTGACAGCTGACAGCCATTAGTAGTGCAGTTTTTCGCTTAATCCGTAAAAAATACTGTCTCATGGTCTGGTTCCACTCATATTGGGCTTTGATTTGTTCAACTTCACCCATACACATGTCCACAATCGCTTTGGAGAGGATCTGATGAACCAAAGGATTATCAATGGCAGTCAAACGCTGCAGGGCTTTTGAAATGATATAGTCACCCGTGTACATGGCCATTTTATTATTCCATTTAGCTTTCACCGTCGGCTTCCCTCGGCGAGTGTCGGCATGATCGACAACATCGTCATGGACAAGCGTGGCCATATGAATAAGCTCTAAGGCAACCGCCACATGGGCCAGTCTGTCTATATCATATTGACCATTCTTTCCACCCAAGAGGACAAATACAGGGCGTATGCGCTTGCCACCTGCGTTGAGCAGATGAACGGAGGCTCGCTTCAGTTCTTTTTGCTGCGTGTCGAGAACACCATGGATTTCTTCCTCAATATGTTGGATGTCCTTCTTCAATTCTTTATAAATCTCTAATAAATTCATCATGCTCCACCTTACATTCTGAATTTCCGACTATCTTAGTAGGCTACAAACGGTTGTTCAGGGGTCCATGTCTCTACTTGACAAGGACGGTGAAGGAGGCCACATTCATACGCTAGTCGATAGAAATATTCTAGGCCTTCTATCTGCTTAGGACCAAAGTCGTATTTTAGACCGTTAAAATAATCAGTCCAGAAGGTTACCGTTCCACCAAAATCTTGGATTAGTGTTTGTATAATCGGGTCTAGATGTCGGCGTGCTTGTTGTTTACTTTGTGTAAATGCGTGATAAAGCTCATTTAGTGCCAATTGTTCCTGGTCAATCCATTCTTTTCTAATCGCCCAAACGGCGTACGTCATCGTGTAGTTTGTCCATTTTTTCCATAGCTCTCCTAAATCATACACGTAAGGCGTTGTTGACGTCCATTTGGTACGTATCGCATCGTCCCCAATCAATAAGGCGGCATCGTGCTCTTGTAGCATTGAGGGCAAATGCGGCGGCATCGTTTGATATACGGGCTGCAGTTGATAAAAATGATGCATGATGACTTTTAGCAGGGCGACAGATGTTGCCGAACTTGAAGTGAGCGCAATCCGTGAGCCGTCTAAATACTCCAAAGGTTTTTTGGAAAAGAGATAAATGGATCGGACCTTCCCATCACTACTGACAGATAGGTCAGGCATCAATTGGTACTTATCGTGATTCTCGGCGTACGAAAAGGAGGATATCGGCCCAACACCGATCTCTCCGGTGGCCATGGCATGATTTAAGGCAGCCGGGATCCTCGTGTCAAATTCTACATGCTCGAGCTGCTTTCCTTGGTCAGCGTAATAATAAATTGGCATTACGTTTTTATATTCTATCTTTCCTACTTTCATCAATGTCGTCACCCCCATCGACGGAAAAGTGAATGATCGATATCTAATGCGTCTAAAGCTTTACCGACGAGAAACCGTATCACATCATCCAAGGTTTCTGGCACATGATAAAACCCAGGCATCGCAGGCAGTATTTTCCCTCCAGCTTGAGTGATTTTTAACATGTTTTCTAGATGTATTTGGTTAAGCGGTGTTTCTCTGGGGACAAGCACCAGTTTTCTGCCCTCTTTTAGCATGACGTCGGCTGAACGCTCAAGTAAGTTCCCTGACGCACCGTGAGCGATACCGGACAAGGTCCCCATCGAACAAGGTATGACAATCATGCCGTCACAACGATAGGACCCACTTGCAATGGGTGCTCTAAAATCTCTTAATGTATGATAGGAAAAATGCGCTCCTTGGTCCCCGAATTGCTCCATAATGACACGCTCTCGATCACTCGTATCTAATCCTAATTCTTCATAGAATACTTGCCAACCTGCTTCAGTTACCATTAAATGCACGTGATGGCCAAGCTTAAGGAGTTCTTGTGTTAACCTCACACCATAAACGCCCCCGCTCGCCCCCGTTATGCCGACTGCAATCGTTTTCTTCTCGTTATGACCTATGTGTTGTTGGCTCATAAAATAATCAAATCTCCTAACGTAAAGACGAATATAACCACGCTCAATATGCCGTTCATTGTAAAGAATGCCAGATCAACCTTGGAAAGATCGTTCGCCTTCACTAAGGTATGTTCATATAGTAGGATACAGGCTGCAATAGCACAGCCTATCATATAAATCCAACTTAGCGGTGTCAGATAAGCTAAGGTGAATAATAATATAATCGTGCCCGTATGACATGACCGAGATATCCATAAGGCTTTGGAAATACCAAAATAGCTTGGTACAGAGTATAAGCCTAACTCTTTATCTACGTCCGTGTCCTGAGTGGCGTAAATGATATCAAACCCTGCGGTCCATAGCATCACCGCCAAAAACAAAACCAGCGCCTCCCAGTGAAGCGTTGCGGTTGTACCAACCCATCCTCCCATTGGTGCTAGCGCTATAGCAGCACCTAAAAAGAAGTGACAAGCCCAAGTAAAACGTTTGGTGTAGGAATAAAATGTTAATGCGAATACCGCAAGTGGCAACAGCTTCACAGCTAGAGGGTTGAGCATATAAGCTGCAAGGAACAATAATACCAATGAACTGATTATAAAGATGATGACTTCTTTTAGCTTCAGCTGTCCCGCTGGTATGGCCCGATTGCTTGTCCTTGGGTTTTTGGCATCAATGGTACGATCAATTAAACGATTTAATGCCATGGCTGCACTTCTAGCACCTACCATCGCCATCGTAATCCAAAATATTTGCCACCAGGTGGGCCACGTACTCACATTGACGATGTCCCCCAGGGCTTGTTGTTTACTATCATAGACCGTTTTTCCTAATAGAGCCCCCATGAAAGCAAAAGGTAATGCGAATATGGTATGTTCAAACTTAATCATTTCTAGTATGACTTTTAACTTTTTCACTGGTTACACCTCTGTTGTCCTTTTGTACCCGATATGGAGTGCTGCTATACCACCGGTCAATAAACGTGTTTCGACCTTGTGTAATCCGACTTCTTCGAATATCTTGGCAAGCTCCTGACTATCGGGAAAATGCTTAAGGGATTCAGGTAACCAACGATACTGTTCATACCGATTAGCAAATAATTGCCCAAGCGCGGGTAGAATACGGTTAAAGTATAGGAAGTAAAGCGCACGAAAAGGTGGCCAAACGGGCTTGGACAACTCTAAGGAGATCACCATACCACCGGGTTTGACCACACGTTTCATTTCAGATAACACTTGACGAATGTCAGGCACATTACGTAGTGCAAATCCAATTGTTGCATAATCAAAAGAATCTTCTTCATAAGGAAGCTTCATCGCATCACCATGAACCAACTTTACTTGAGAAAGACCCCTTTGGTCTCGTTTTTGCTCACCTATTTTGAGCATGTTTTCACTAAAGTCTAAACCGATTACCTTACCTTTTTCTCCTACTTGTTCTGCTATACTGAGTGCCCAATCCCCAGTTCCGCAACAGATATCGATGGCTGATTCCTGTGCTTGCACGTTCATTTTTCTCATCGCCACTTTTCGCCAGGCCTTATGTCGACGAAAGCTAAGGAGGGTATTCATAAGATCATACTTAGGAGCGATACTTTCGAAAACTTGATGTACATATTCTGCTTTAGATAACTTCTGTTTTTCCATGACTTTTCTCTCCCGACAAATCACCAGTTTTTCTTCTGTTGACTCGATATATGCGTGTCAATTCAGAAGAGCTCGTTCCAGGTACTCCTGGTATGACAAGCCTTATCATTTTTTAGTACACAAAGTAACGTTCAAGCCCCTTTTTACGGTTCAATTACAAGTGTGTTATTTTGCATATGGTCTAGCCAAGGACTCATCTCTTGTATGAGTAAAGGTTGTCCTTTCTCAATCAGTGTTTTCTTGATCTGCTTGATGAGCTGTTCTATCTGTTCCGGATGTCCATCAAACTGCTGATACACTAGACCGAGTTCAGCAAAGAGTGCGAAGATACCATACCAAAAAGATTCTGCACCATGTTCATCTAGAAGCGCGTCAACGATGGTACGTTTAAGTTTAAGTTCTTGCTGTAAACGCTCAGCCTTCGTCAGATGAGTTCCTGAATATAAAATGTCAGTCTTGCATTCATTGACCTTCTCAATGATTTGAGCCCACAAACGAATAGCATAAACCTCACCTTTATTGGCTAAATAATGATAATAATGACCACTAAACTGATCCCCAGCTAGTACAAGCAACTGCCGTTCCTTCATGCTCTCATCTGTCATATCCCCTGTCCCGTCTTCCGTGACCATTTCATGAGCGTCTAAACCCGTTTGTACAAACAACATGGGGATACATGTCTTTTCAATCTCCCATTCGTCCTGACCTTGCTCATGTAAAAATAGATACATAAAGTGCAGTTGAAACAAATCAACAGGGGGAAGCTGTGCGTGTTCACTAACATAATCATGTGATGTTTTATCATGTACTTCATCTAGCATTGATTGCATATGATCATAAAACTGTGAATGCGCCAAAACCATATTGGTATCCTCCATCTATGTACATGTAAAAATCAAATTCCTACTGCTTATATAAAGTTGCACGTACCATAAGTATAGCAAAAAAAGACTAGTTCCTCCATCCTGTCCCATGAACAAGATCCGTATTCGCTTTGATCCATGACTCACGTTCATTCTCACTCATTGTGCCCACTGACTGCACCTCTTGCAGTGCCTCTTCCGTCAGATCTTTTCGTTTACTATTAACCGCCACGATGAGTTGAGGTTGTAATTCGTGCTCTCTCACGACTCTCAAGTATAGTTTCTCGATATTATGCGTATGAACAAAGACATCAGACATGATCGCTATAGCATCCTTATAAATATAGTCTTGCTTGAGCGTTTCTTCAGGTTGAAGTTTTGTGACAACGAATAGTGACTCATTGTCTAGTTGTATATTCTGATACGGATAATGAACGGTTATTTGTTTAAAAAAAGGAACGATGACATCCTTACTGAGAGTGAGAGGTTTTTCAAGTTGAAAAACAGGCCGATTATCCTGAGGTTCTGAAGAAGCGCCTTCTTTGTCTTCAGGCCATATCGGTTCAACAGATTGGCCGTGGTCCCCTAAATCACCCGAAGACATCTCCACCGTAGGGAAAAAAGAAACAATACTGGCCAGCATGAGTGACACAAAGGTTGTAAAGAATAAAGCACGTAGATACCTCACTGCTTCTCCCCTCCATCCATTGTTCTCACTACATTGTATTCGCCCAACCCTACGATTTAGAATATTTGAAGCAAAAAAAGCAGGTAAAGCGCCTGCTTTTATCACTCCTCATCCGTATGAATGATCCCATGTCTCGTATGAATCTCAACTTTACCACGAATCTTGACGGCTGAAGTATGCTCCGTAAACTGTGCCATAAGCACTTCATTTTGATCAAGTTTCTCCGAATGATGGAAACGCGTATCTTTCCCTCTTGTAAGCCCAATAACATTAACGCCATTTTCCTTTGCCTTAATCACAAAAAACTCATTTAGATTATTCATGAGCATCCCCCTTACGACTGGTGATTAATGAGACCTAGTACTTCTGCTCTAGCAGGTGCGTCATCTATAAAGCATCCTCGTACGGCAGATGTTACCGTTTTGGCACCTGGTTTTCGAACGCCTCTCATTGTCATACACATATGTTCAGCTTCTACAACGACGATCACGCCATGTGGATCCAGCTTCTCGACAATCGCATCGGCCACTGTTGACGTAATGCGTTCTTGTAATTGTGGACGACGAGCGACCGCTTCAACCGCACGTGCGAGTTTACTCAATCCTGTTACACGTCCGCCTTTTGGTATGTAACCGACATGTGCCTTGCCGTAGAACGGAACGAAGTGATGTTCACACATGGAGTAGAAAGGAATATCCTTCACTAACACGAGCTCCTCGTGATCCTCGCCAAAAACCACATCAAAGTAGGCCTCAGGATCTTGATCTAATCCCTCAAACACTTCTGTGTACATTTTGGCCACACGCTTCGGCGTATCCTGTAACCCTTCTCTCTCAGGGTTCTCACCGACAGCTTCTATGATCATCTTGACTGCTTGTTCTATTTTATCCGTGTCAAAACGGCTCATTTGATGTCCTCCTCTGTGGATATTAGCTAAAGAAACTATAGCACAACTGGTACGCTTACGCAAAAAGAAGCATATGGCCCAATAGCCTATGTCACACAAGCAAAAAAAAAGAGCTGCCTAGGCAACTCTTTTAAAAACGATTTAATCGATATGTACAAAAATTACTTTACAGCGTCTTTTAAGGCTTTACCTGCTTTAAAGGCTGGTACCTTGCTAGCCGGAATGTCAATTTCAGCTCCTGTTTGAGGGTTACGCCCTTTACGAGCAGAACGTTCTCTCGTTTCAAAGTTTCCAAATCCGATAATTTGTACTTTATCCCCTTCTTGTAACGCCTCAGAAATGGCATCAAAAACTGCATCAACTGCTAGACCAGCATCTTTCTTTGTTAATTCCGTTTGTTCAGCTACTTTAGTGATAAGTTCAGTTTTATTCATGACCACGTCACCTCCTTCCAAATATTGCTTTACTCTCTTTTTTACCGATTTAAAGCCGTTTTATACTTGTGACTACGCAATTTTTCTTGTAGACATGCTTATATTAATATACGACTCTCATAATTTCAAGTGATTTAAGTAAAAAACACGTTTCAAACGGGGTAACATGAAAAAAAGCTTCCCTTTGGAAGCAGTGAAAAGAAAAATAGCCTCCTAATTGGAAGCTACGCATAGAGCCTGGGAAACTCATTGAATATATTATAGGATAATGGCAATGAGTCCTCCAGAACCCTCATTAATAATTCTCTCTAATGTATCTTTCAGCTTATAGCGCGCATTATCCGGCATCATTGTAATCTTAGCTTGAATGCCCTCTCTTACAATTGAGTTAAGCGAGCGACCGAATACATCGGAGTTCCAGATGGATAACGGGTCCTCCTCGAAGTCTTGCATAAGATATCTAATCAGTTCCTCACTTTGCTTTTCGGTCCCGATAATAGGCGCGAACTCGGAATCCACGTCTACCTTGATCATGTGGATCGATGGTGCGGTTGCTTTTAAACGGACACCGAAACGAGAACCCTGGCGAATAATCTCAGGCTCATCTAGGGTCATATCCTCCAAGCGTGGAGGTGCTATACCGTAGCCTGTATTTTTAACACTGTGTAAAGCTTCAGATATATGGTCATACTCCCGTTTGGCGATTGCAAAGTCTTGCATAAGCTGAAGGAGATGATCCTTCCCGCGAATCTCAACGCCAACCACTTCTTTTAATACCTGATCGTACAGATGATCGGGTGCCACCAAGTCAATTTCGGCTACGCCTGTTCCCATATCCATATCAGATAGAGAAGCCCGGTCAATAAAGTCATATTCTGTGAAATATCCGACCACTCGGTCTACGTCTCTTAATCGTCTAATATCGTTTACTGTGTTTCTAACGGATTCTTCGTAGTTCTCGCGTAACCAATGATCTTCTCTGAGCACCATGACCCAGCTAGGCAAATTAACATTGACTTCATGCACTGGAAATTCAAATAAGACTTCTCGCAGGACGTTGGTAATATCACGTTCCTCCATCTGTTCTACACTACATGCAATGCACGGGATGTCATATTTCTCAGCTAAATCATTTCTTAAGGCTTCCGTCTCCGGGCTATATGGCTGAGTAGAGTTGATGACAAGCACGAAAGGTTTGCCGACTTCTTTTAGCTCGTTTACAACCCTCTCTTCTGCCTCTTCATACTCGTGACGCGGAATTTCGGCAATGGTCCCATCCGTTGTCATCAGAACACCTAGCGTGGAGTGCTCTTGTATAACTTTACGTGTGCCGTATTCCGCTGCCTCTTGAAACGGAATGGGCTCTTCATACCAAGGCGTATTGATCATGCGTGGACCATTCTCATCTTCGTATCCCTTTGCACCAGGGACAACGTAACCGACGCAGTCAATTAAACGCACATTGATATCTAAACCTTCATCTACGTCAATCTGAACGGCCTGGTTAGGTACGAATTTAGGCTCCGTTGTCATAATTGTTTTCCCAGATGAACTCTGAGGTAGTTCGTCTTGTGCACGGATCCGATCAGAATCAGATCCAATGTTAGGGATAACTACCTTTTCCATAAAATTTTTAATAAATGTAGACTTTCCCGTACGGACGGCCCCGACGACTCCGATATAAATATCTCCGCCAGTCCGCTCGGCAATGTCTTTAAAGATGTCGACCTTTTCCACGCGATCCCCTCCTGATTAGTGGTAAACGTGATTTCTCATTAGGTGTCTCGTACATTGATTTGGACACTATAAATATATGACGGCTTACAGGAAATATGACTATGAATCTTTCTGGGGTGCAAGATGGATCCAGCACAAAGACAAGACCTCCTTTATCTTAAAGATATAGGAGGTCAGCTCAAAATATGCTATGAAATTTATTTTTTATCTATCTTTTTTTGATTTATTCTGCTAGTTTATGAGATCAAGAGGGCATCATTCCCGTTTAAACTTAATCTCTCCTTCTTCGTAAACATAGGGGTAAGAATGGGTCGGAACAAAATAAGAATCCTCTACTAAGAAGGTACGTAAGTCATCCGCTTCTTCCCACCCCTCATCTCCATACCTTTCAAGATATTGATAAAGGTCAGGACGGTAATCTATGCCTACCCTCCCATAAGCATCCACAACGAGAGGTAACTTTTGTTTGGTATAAGGACTTTCAACCAGTGGGGTTTCACGCAGCCCAAGCTCTTCATAATCTAAAGTAAAGTAACGGTTCTCAATCATTTCGTCTACAGGCAAATATGTATCCTCTTCATTCAAATACATATTGAGGCGCATTTGAACATCACGTACGGTTTGACTGAGTCTGACATCTCTTAATTTAACGGTGGGCTCCTCTTCAGGATTCGTAATGACATACTGAAATACACCACCCGCTTCAAAAGAATTCCCAGGAGGACGTTCAAGATACTGTGACACCAATTCTTGAAAGTTAATCACATAGCGGTCATATAAAGGTGTATCGGCATCAAAATCACGAATAGGTGGCACACCACGATCTGAAGTATATCGTTCTATGGCGGATGCTACAGCCTCTATTTGTGCCGTATGCGGGACTTGATTCTCAGCTTTTCGTTCCGCAGGATACATACATCCGCTGATGACTAGCAAAAGAAGTGACCATACCAACATGGCGTTTAACATTTTGTAGTTTATGAACATAAGTATTTCATTCCTTTATATTTTTAACATGATTTACACCGAAAAGACCACGATGACGATAAATATAAATGAAAGTATGAGCAAAGCAAAAGCAAAAGTCGTCGCCATTCCTCTCCAGATCCCTTTAAATCTATTCCTCGCTCCTAATATCAGTATGTTGGCTAGAAACATCGTCACCATTGACACTAACGCAATCATCATTTTAACTAACGGTTCCATCTGTTCTCCCTCCCTTTTGCCCCCCATATTATAGCACATCGCAAGGTACAAAGAACATTCTAATCACATAAGCTAATGTAGGCCAATGTATTCATCATGAAAAGGAGGAGTAACATGACCCAACCGTACCACAGAGGGCATGCGTATCACCGTTTCCCAGCTTATGTATACCCCAAACAATCTATTTACCATCCTGTCGTGCCATTTAGGGGATTTTCTCAGCAGGCCAAGCAAGATTATAACTCACCCGAGCAGACTACCCCCCCCGATGTGAACTCAAATCGTCAAGAAGATGGAACACATCCAACGATGCCGTCCTTCCCGCAGGCGGGGCAGCAGGAACAACATACAGAGCCACAACCGACCGGAGAGTACAACGTTTTAGATGATGTGACTTTCACATTGACAGAATTAAACAAAGCGATCGAAAATGTTCAAGTGATCTCCCATTCAGTTAAAGGCCTTGATTTAGCTTCTATGGTTAAAAACGTATCTGGCTCAAATGTTTTATCAGTGCTCAAAAATGTTGATCTTAACCAAATCTCTGCTTTATTAGAATCTCCGCTCGTCCGCCAGCTTTTAACGGATCCAGAGTTCTTAGCCCTTCTTTCACCCCATGACACTAATCAACAAAGGTAGGGTTTACTCGTGTTCGTTCATATCGTCAACGTCTCATTTGAGAGTCCAAAAAAATAAGAGCTAACCTCTTAGAGGTTAGCTCTTATTAACTGTACCTTGCCGTTTTCATGGGAGCCCTTTACTCGAGCCAATATATCATATGAATCATGATGCAACCATGTAATCCATTATCGCCTAACTTCTACTTTTTGGGCTTCATAAATTGCTGTATCATGGTCTGCATTTGCTGGGGGTTTAACTTTTGTTTGACGAGAAAGTTCACAATTTGGTCTTCTTTTTGCTTAGAAACAGGTACACCAGCTAAGGACCCAATTTTTGAAACAAGCTCACGTACCTTTTTTTCGTCTTTAAGATCCTGAGGTTTTATTGAATTCGCAACGTTTTTCAATTGATCTTGTGATACGTTGGTTTTGTTTTGCACTTTGTCAAAGAAATCTCTATTTGCCATCTCTATTTACCCTCCCTGCTATTCTTCTCTGTTTATACTATGAAGATCAGGGAAGCTTGGTGAAGCATGAACAAATTTTAGGAGACTAACTAAGATATCAATGACTGTAATGAGTTGTCCTCTTCTTTATCGCTTTCGTATTGTCGTTTATTTTAAGTAAGCATTTAAAAAATCTAGATTCTTGTGTTCCAGTTCATGTGTCGGCCCCCTACCCATGAGGTCCTCGGCCGCTTGCTGTGGAGACTTGTCTTCAAATAGTACTTTATACAGCTCTTGTGTTATAGGCATTTCGACGTTTTTTTCCTTACCGAGTTGATAGGCTGCTTTGGTCGTACGAATCCCTTCTACCACCATTCCCATGGACGAGAGCACATCATCAACTGTCTGACCTTGGCCTAAGGCGTATCCACAACGCCAATTTCTAGAATGTTGGCTTGTACACGTCACAATAAGGTCACCTACCCCCGCCAAACCGGCAAACGTTAGAGGGTGCGCCCCCATCTCAATACCTAGCCTAGCAATTTCGGCTAAACCACGGGTCATCAAAGCCGCTTTGGCATTATCTCCAAATTCTAACCCGTCCGTGAGCCCGGCGCCAAGGGCAATGATATTCTTAAGTGAACCCCCAATTTCCATTCCGGTGACATCATTATTAGTATAAACACGAAAATGTTGATTAATAAATAAGTCCTGAACTTTCTCCGCTAAATCTAAGGATTCAGACCCAACGACGACCGTCGTAGGAGAGCGGTGACTCACCTCTTCCGCATGGCTGGGACCTGATAAGACCACTATCCCTTTCCTTTTACGTTCGGGTATCTCCTCTTCAATGAGTTGTGAAACCCGTTTATACGTGTCTGGCTCAATACCTTTAGATGAATGTATAATGACATGTTCTGAGGTAAGGTAAGGTAACAGCTCTTTTGCCACTTGTCTGACGATTGCTGTAGGCAAAACCAATAATATGTATGTTGTGTCTTCTAAGACTTTCTCCACAGACAATTCCGCTTTGATCCGTGTCGGTAAAGTGACACCTGGCAGATATTTCTCATTCGTATGATGTTGGTTAATCTCTTCGGCTTGTTCCTTTCTACGAGACCACAAGCAAACGTCATATCCGTTATCTGCAAGTACAATGGATAATGCTGTTCCCCAACTTCCAGCACCCAATACCGCGATTTTTGACATTGCTTTTCCTCCTATGCTTTATTTTCTCCAACTTTGCTCCCTATTTTGTTCTCTTCCCCTTTGATGATGCGAACAATATTGGCGCGATGACGAATATAGGATAAAATCATAAGGACAATAGCGCCCCACATATATGGCGCTGGCGTACCGAGCAGTACCATCATCAAAGGCAAGAGTGTGACAAAAATTAAAGAGCCTAGTGATACGTAACGCCATATGACGATTGAAGTTATGGCTATCATACCAGATAGAAGCGAAGGAAGAAAAGCTAAGGTGGCAACGACGCCAATTGTTGTCGCTACCCCTTTTCCTCCTTTAAAGTTAAAAAATATAGGCCAATTATGCCCTAAGATGGCGAGTAATCCTGATAGAACGACGACCCATTCTATCCCATTCCACCACATGGCAAATAGCACAGCGACAATGCCTTTTAATGCATCTAGTAACAACACAAGTACGGCAGGTCCTGTTCCTAACAGTCTTAGGGTGTTTGTAGCACCTGCATTTTTTGAGCCGTGTTGTCTTATATCGATGCCAGCTACTTTTTTGGCGATAATGTAACTGAAGCTTACGGAACCGATGAGGTAAGCGACGATACACGTAAGAACAGCCTCCATTTCTTACCCCTCCCTAATGACGATTATCCGATTTTTTACGCGTAAAAATTCTGATGGGTGTTCCCTCAAAAGGAAATGCTTCTCTAATTTTATTTTCCATATACCGTAAATATGAGAAGTGCATAATCTCAGGATCATTGACAAAAAGGACAAACGTGGGTGGTTTGACCGATACTTGAGTTCCATAGTTTACTTTTAAACGTTTCCCCTTATCCGAAGGTGGCGGATTCATCGTCACAGCGTCTAAAATGATGTCATTCAACACGTGAGTTTGAACACGCAGGGCATGTTGTTCGGCCACATCTTTAACCTTAGGCAAGATTTGATGTATACGTTGCCTTGTTGAGGCTGATACAAACAAGATAGGTGCATAGTCTAAGAATTTAAAATGGTCACGGATATCCTTTTTGAATTCCTGATGAGTACGGTCATCTTTCTCTACTGCATCCCACTTATTAACGATGATAATGACCCCTCGTCCAGCTTCGTGGGCATATCCTGCAATCTTCTTGTCTTGTTCAATGATCCCTTCTTCACCATTAATCACAAGTAGAGCCACGTCAGATCTTTCAATCGCTTTTAAGGCACGCAATACACTGTATTTTTCTGTTTTTTCGTATACCTTACCACGCTTTCTCATTCCTGCTGTGTCTACGAGGACATACTCTTGATCGTCCTTAGTAATAGGCGTATCAATGGCGTCCCTTGTCGTACCCGCAACAGGACTGACAATGACGCGTTCTTGTCCAAGCAAGGCGTTCACCAAAGAAGACTTTCCGACATTAGGACGCCCGATAAAAGCGACACGAATCTTATCATCGTCCTCTTCCACCTCTTCATCCTGCGGAAAGTGTTTAACCACCTCGTCTAACAAATCACCAAGTCCTGTCCCATGAGCCCCTGATATGGGCAAAGGCTCGCCAAAACCAAGGGCATAGAATTCATAAATTTCATCCATTTTGTTAATGTTATCGACCTTATTGACGGCTAGGACGACTGGTTTGTTAGACCTGTATAAAATCTTGGTGACTTCTTGATCTGTCGACGTCACCCCTGTTTTGACATCAACCATAAAGATGATAACGTCAGCTTCTTCAATAGCAAGTTCAGCCTGCTCCCTCATTTGCTCTAGAATTTGATCCTCTCCATTGCCTATCTCTATACCACCTGTATCAATCAGGTTGAACTCATATTTAAGCCATTCTGCAGAGCTATAAATACGATCTCTCGTAACGCCGGGGACATCCTCTACTATGGATATTCTTTCCCCGACTAATCGGTTAAATATTGTAGACTTCCCTACATTGGGTCGTCCGACAATAGCGACTACCGGTTTTGACATGATTAAAAACACACCTTTCTGTAACCAAAAAAGAAAAAAGGGCAAATTAGTTCTCTATTATCATAATCCTAAATATGCGATGGTTCAACGACTTATTTTATTTTTTAACTTCTTTTTTGTATCTTTTACAAAAGATAAAAGGCTTTTGTAATCAAGATGAACGCCCTTGGCTGCGACATATCTTCCTATTTTGACACAGCCGTACCTTCTTGATAATGCCCCCCCTATCCTGGCCATGCGGTTGATATGGGGCAGTGCTTGGGCAAACAAGAACTGATCCGGTTCATCCGATAAATGGTCGATCATGGAAGCAATAGAACGTTGAACCAATTGTCTTTCTGGGCCTAAGCCAATCGTATATACGTTATGCCCATCATGATCGACTCCTTTAAAAAACAGATGGCCGAGGGAGTCGTTACGGGAAATATCAAAGTCTGGGAGTGAAAGTATATCCTCAACACTCGCGACGCGATCATCCGGAAGATGACCAAGGTGAATCGCAGCCGCAACAATAGAAGAGTGTGCACTTCCGTAGCAGTAATAGATGAGGTTCACGCTCTCCCACCCCTTTTTTTATGATAAATGAGTTCCCAAAAGAGAATATTGTCCCCCAGTAGTGCCCAGAATTCAGACCACGCTTGAATACAGATTCTGATAGATTGACTGACATTGATCCAATATACCCTTTGACCTGCTGTATTTTTCCCTAGATACACAAAGTTTCCCTTGGGATGGTTTTGTTTGAACCTTTTTGACTGCTCAGACGTTAATGTTTGACCGTAAACCTCCTGCCAGGCTTTATGTAATAATTGGTCCTCATCAAACTGGTCAATGTATAATTTCTTCTTCAACACGTTCACCTTTTAGTGTCTGACTAGGATATACGTTTCTTCGTCCAGTTCATGAGCCATCCCGTTAAGAATGTTCTCTAACAAGAAGATTCTTTGCTGAATTTCCTCTTTATCCTTAACGACAAATATGGGAGCACCTCCCCCACTCACCTTTTGTGGCGAGCTCGTTACAACGGCCAGGATACTTTTGACACTTAACGTTTCCATTGTCATTTACCCCTTTCTTTCTTCGTGCAGTGCATCTGATTCAGACGGTATGCGTACCGCGTTTTCAAGAATAGGGACTTTTGAGATCACATTTTTGGCCTGTGCTTCACTTTTAATCTGAGGCAAGAAAAACACGGCAACGCGACCATCGTTGATGTCTCGTCTAGTCAGCGGTGTGAGTGAAGGGTTACCGGCATCTCTATACACACCTAAACCGACAGACAGATCATGAAGAATCGCTTGGCGTTGGCCCAAGTTTGATAATGTGACAATGCTGTCCATAGATTTTGGATTAATAACAAACCCTAAGCCACGTTCAAGTATCAATTTCTGACTTTCTTTTACCCCTACATTCATGATGTGTATATCGTCCACAAAAAGGTTTGGGCCCTCAAAGCGAACTTGACCAAGATGAATATCTGCTATTTTTTTGAGGCTACTCCCTTGGTGATAAATATAGGCCAAGATGATGGATAAAAGCCCTACAACGATACCCACCCACCAATTGATGAGCATGACTGAAAGACTCGTCAAAAAGGCGGTCAGTATCACGAGGTAATTACGCCCTTCAAAAGCCATCGCGATCCCTTCAATGTACGCGGTTCCCCTAGAGACCATTTCCATTGAATCTAATTCTGATAACGTATTCCTTTCCATATTACGTACCTCTCTAAACTGTTGCGCCGCTAGAGAGAGAAACGTAATGGCTGTGAATTCTTTTTCATATAAAGCAGGGACCGCGATACTCCCCAAGGCAGCTGCAATAAAACCGAGTGCGAGATGAATGATGCTACCATGAGGGTAAGTAGGATACTGACGATAATCTGTTTTGAGCATGACCACTCTACCTAGAAAGCCGAGTGCGACACCAAGTGTCGTTGCCAGTGCGTAGTCTTCCATATTCAGTCCTCCTATTCTCCTTGAGGTTGCCGTGTGCGTATCAACTGATACAATCGGTACGATACCCTAAGCACAAGATGAAAAGCTGTGACGAGTGAAAAGGCGACGATAAACATATCCCTAAAATAAGCATCCCCTGCATATACAACGGGTACATAGTCTTGCAACAAGTACTGATGAAGAAGTTCACCACATAACATCCCCCCGCCCATCATCAGCCATTGATAGGCGATGTCGCTGGTCGCTAAAGCAACAAATAAAGTCATAAAAATGGGCAATAGGTAAAGAGGAGACCAAATCATTAGAACAGGGTCAATAAAAAATAGCTTGTACGACATGGCATAAAAAATACCCAGAAAAATCATCACGCACAATATTTGCAACCTATAATTCGCCCCCCTTGCCCAGAAGGCATAAAACAGTAATAGGCTCCCCCCTATATACACTCCCATATTAATGTGATAAGTGTCTGTTATAGGCAAATAAAGGCCCTGACCCATGATCATCAGTAATAACATCATGATGGTCAACCTTCTATTGCGTGTATGATTGTCTTTCCAAATCCCATCAAGCCATTGTGTGCTTGCTAAAATAAATAATAGCCACATGGCAATAAAGAATAAAACGCCTTCGTTCATATTCTGTTCCCTCCTACAAACAGTATGACCGCAACCCACAAAAAAAATCCTATGGATAGGAAGAGAGCATAGAATAAACGGTTCTACGTACATGTTAGGGCATACAAGCTCCAACCCCATGATACTGACAGCACATCCCTCATGGCTATCTTTGCGTTTATCTCGTTTTTTCTAGGGTGTAGGAACAAGCGCTTGCAAGTGTCTTTACGAAAAAGGGAACAAAATACAAAAAGCTGACGATGATCTCGTCAGCTTTAACATTAGAGTTTAAAATAAAAGATAGCGTGCCTTTAAAATCTTGTGATTACAACATATCCCTTGCAATTTATCTCTTATATTATTTTTTAAGTTTTTTCAGTTGATCCCCAATCATGTCACCGAGTGTGATGCCCATGCCTTGGTCATCCTGTTTGTACTCTTCAACGTTTGCGTTTTCTTCATCTTCTAGCAACTGGCGGATACTTAAACTGATTCTTTGTTCTTCAGGTTTCACATCAAGGACTTTAGCTTCTACTTCTTGCCCTTCTTCTAGGACTTCTCCAGGAGTACCAATGTGACGATTGGCAATTTCAGAGATATGAACAAGCCCCTCAACTCCTGGTTGAATCTCAACGAAAGCACCAAAAGAAACAAGTCTACGAACCGTTCCTTTAACGACGTCGTTCACTTTGATCTCTTTTGCTGCTTTCTCAAACGGGCTTTCTTCAGTTGCTTTTAGACTTAGGCTCACTTTCTCAGCGTCTGTATCTACTTTTAATACTTTGACCTTGACTTGGTCCCCTTCTTTCACAACCTCTGAAGGCTCTTCAACACGAGTCCATGAAAGCTCTGAGATATGGACAAGACCATCAACCCCACCAATATCGACAAAAGCGCCAAATGATGTCAGACGTTGCACTGTGCCTTCAAGCACTTGGCCCACTTCAAGACTTTCTAGACGTTGCTGCTTTTCTTGGTCCGCTTCAGCCTCTAGTACAGCTTTTTGAGATAAGATCACTTTGTTCTTTTCGCGGTCTAGCTCAACCACTTTCACACGTAACGTTCTGCCTTTGTAATCACTGAAATCTTCTACGTAATGGCGCTCTACGAGAGAAGCTGGAATAAACGCACGCATGCCCACGTCCGCTACAAGGCCACCTTTTACAACATCAGCAACTTCAACTTCAAAAACGTCTCCAGATTCTAATTTTTTCTCTAGGTCATCTAGTGCACGCTCATTGTCAACCCCACGCTTAGATAAAATGACATCCTCATCATCTTCTTTAATGATTTTAACTGTCACTTCATCTCCTTCAGATAGGGCATCAGAGACTTTCTCAATGTGCACATTGGAAATCTCTCCAATAGGTAAAATCCCATCTATTTTAGAACCAAAGTCGATAAGCGCTCTTTTATCCTCAACCTTGGCCACCTTACCTTCTACCACATCCCCTATATTGTATGTTTTAGCTTCTAGTTCATTTTGCATTTCCTCAGCCATCATGACATCCTCCTTAGTTACCTGTGTAAACTTATTATCTTTATTACTATACTATATTTGGCTCACTTGTGCCAACTAAAGGGTCACATTTTCCTATACTTTCACTTTTATAATTGATTTTTATGTTCATCGAGTAATTGCTGTATGCCTGTCATTATCCGATCAGTTGCTTCCTGTACTTTCTCAGAGTTCACCTTATCTTGTCTCAGGTCTTCTAGATCAATCGGTTGACCATACACAATTTTAACCCCTTTAAACAGTTTGTACGGACCGATCACGGCAGTAGGAATCACGTCGGCATTTTCTTTTAAGGCGAATAATCCCACGCCAGAAAAAGCTTTGCCTAATCGCCCTGTTTTGGATCGCGTGCCTTCAGGAAATATCCCTAATGTGCCACCCTCTTTTAATATGGATAAACTTTTTTTAAGGGCTTGTTTATCGGTGACGCCTCTTTTCACCGGAAAGGCACCAAAGGACCGGATTAAAAAAGACACAACCGGAATCTTAAAAAGTTCTTGCTTCGCCATAAAGGATACTTTTCTATCTGTTCCACAACCGAGGATGGGCGGATCGAGATTACTGATATGATTGCAACATAACATCACAGGGCCCGTACTAGGGATATGTTCGTTCCCTACAACTTCATAGCGATAGAACAGGCGAAAAAAAACTCTGAACAATCCTCTGAAAATGTGATATAACATGAGGACCTCTCCCCTTTCAAAAACACATCTCTTTCGTCACACTTTTTGATACTGTGTAATTAACTCTGATATACGCTGAGCCACTTCGTCAATTGAAAGACCTGTTGTATCAATTTCAGTCGCATCATCTGCCTTAGTTAAAGGGGCGACTTCTCGATTACTGTCCTTCTCATCCCGTACTCTTATTTCTTCTTTTAGTTTTTCGAGATCAAGATGTTCACCATTTTGCTGGTTTTCTATGTACCTTCGTTTAGCCCTCTCCTCTATTGAGGCAGAGAGATAAACCTTCACCTCCGCATGAGGCAGAACATGCGTACCAATGTCACGCCCGTCCATGACAACACCTTTGTTTTCGGCCATGTCTCTTTGTAAATCCAACATGGCCTGTCTCACTTTACCATGTTGGGCCACATAAGACACTTGATTCGTCACTTCCCTGTCGCGGATATCCTGTGTGACATCTGTACCGTTGACATAGACCTTTTGCCCATCTTGCCCTGCAGTTAACTCTAAATTCGTCTTATCTAGTAAGGTCACTAGGTCTGCTTCCTGATGAACATCTACGTTTCGTTTCAGCGCCTCTAGGGTCAGGGAGCGGTACATCGCACCTGTGTCTATGTAAATATACGAGAAACGGTCAGCAACCTTTTTAGCCACTGTACTTTTACCTGCCCCCGCTGGTCCATCAATCGCTACATTAATCTTCTTCATGCTCCTCACCCCTACCTCGTGATCAAGACATAAGAAAAACTTGGTATGAACCAAGCTCTCTCGGTCACATTTATTCAATAAGAAATGTTTGTGATCAGCCCTTACTAATCCTTTGTCGAAACATTAAATGATGTAAAAGCCTGTCGTCATACCAAGTTACAAAAGTAATAAAATCATACCATATTTAGTTGTGTTCTTTCAATACGATCTCTGCTTTAGTTTGATTCTGATGCCATACTCCTTCATATTGAAGCGCTTTATTGACATGATGTTGTGGTGATTCGTTTGGGAGTATAAAACCTTGAACGATGATAAGAACCATCACACAAAACAACAATGTTTTGAGGAGATAACTTTCCAAACGTGTCATTAAAAGCAGGACCATTTGTCTTGGTGACGTGCTAGACTGTGCATCTTCCATATGGCTACCCTCCTTATTCATCGCTTTTATTGTCACCAAGCAGGAGGAAAAATATCACAATCAGCACTTAAGATCTTAATCAGTCTAAATAAATCATTAGTGGTCAAACCCCGCTACAGCGACGCTTCTTTATAAAGTTGTGTGTCTGATTTTTCGTTGACGGTTGAAACAATACTGGACGATTGCTTCTTCATCTGCGGGCATGAGATTTTGAAATTCTATGGAGTGACGTAATAATGAAGGGTCTTTTGGGGATGGTTCTACACGTACGACACGGGCAGTCCCGCTAGGTTGTAATACTTGTCCCTCTGGCATCGGAAGCGTGAGGGACCAATTTAATATTGTTGCTTCAGGCAATGGATGGTTTGCATCGTAGGCGAGTCCACCAGCACTGAGGTCAATGGTATGAGTTTCAAATGGGGCGATTTGGGTCGTTTCATGAGGTTGAATTCTAACGACTAAATGACAAGGAACTCTAAAATTCTTTCTCCTTTGGATACGTACGATGTCGTCTTTCTTCGGGTAGGATAAAAGTGTCACCATCACATTGTTAGGGTCACGTTTATGACTGAGTACATCACAAGGAAAAGTATAGCGGGCGCCATCGTAAACATCATAAGTGGCACTCATTTTTTCTCCGACAGGAAAGTAAGTGACCTTCCCTTCTCGAGTGATGGGACACTCAATACAAATATGGTCCTCTTGGATGTCTACTAACCTCGATTTAAATGGCTCGTCTAACTGACTCATTTTGTCTTTACCCTGTTGTAAAGTCAAATGCTCTCCAATTTTAAACGGTATTTTCACTTCATGATCCCCCCTTCTATACTTGTATTATAGCAAAAATAAAAAAAGACCTACCACACAATGTGGTAGGTGGAAATGGGTTTTAAAGGGGTTGTGCTTGCTTCATCTTCTCTACTCTTTCTTCTTCGCCCGTTTCGGCATTAACGAAGACACGATAAGTTTCATTTTCAATCGTACCTAGAAGCTCATAACAAAGGGCGTATTCTTCTTCCTTCACCTCAATCATCGCAAGGTGATCTTCCATGACCTGAAGGTTTCCGTTTACATTTTGTTTCGCTTCATCAAGTGTCACTTTCGTCTCCGGAACTTCTAGATCTTTTTGATGATTGACAAGGTAATCTTCAGCATGATATCCGATCACATGGCCGTTATCGAGCGCGACCTTCACGGTTATATTTTCAGGATAGATACGGACATCCTCTTTTTGCCGGACAAATTCAAAGACGCCGACATTGTCATATTGATTGGTTTCTATGACCTCGAGTGAGGACAGGTCTCGTTTTTCTAAAAACGATAACGCTTTATTTTGGGCTTCGTGAAGCCCGATTTTAGCCTCTTTGACATTTCTGCTGTTAAGGAACCATACGACATGGCCACCTTTTTTGGACACATCGACGGAGATGGTATTCTTTCCATCTTTAATATGGACACTATAGATACTCACACCATCTTCATCATCATGTTCTTCGACTTCCATCTCAGCCTTTTTGATGCCAAGAAAATCGCGTACTCGCTGTTGCGCTTCTTTGGCAGAAATATCCTCTCCGGAAATTTTGCCTCGATCTGTCATATCGTTTACCGACTTGCTATCTGTGGCGTCATTTTCTGATTCAATGTAGCCTTGAACCTGTTCTTCTAATCCTTCAAAGCCTTGGACAATACCCTTGTCCATATCGGCATCTTCTGACGCTAATGCTACCTCAACATCCATCCAACGTAAGCCTTCATCTAACACTTGAGATTGAACTTTTCGAAGCTCCGATTTGATCTCCTTGGATTGGCTGTGTAAGGTCTTCAGACGTTGCCATTCTTTATCACTTAATGGTTCTTGTTCTAGGTCACGCATCCCAATGTCATAAGTGTAATCAGCGATGTCTGCCAAGAACTCTTTCGTTTTTGAGAAGGCCATGAGATTGAGTGGTAATTGACCAATGTTGCTTTGAGCAACGTAGGACAACCGCCATATATTTGTCATACATGGCGCCATGAGTTTGCGACTATTCATCGCAATTGACTTCCCTAGTTCATCCTCCAAGTTACCGATGTTATTGTTTAGCTCATGAAAGGCTCTTTGGTAATTGTTCTCTGCTTGAATTAAGACTGAGTTTTTGTCTTGATGTTCTTGGTAGCCCCAAAAACCAACAGCTGCTACAGCTACAACAAGGATGGCTGATATAGCAACATGTATTATTCGACCCATACTATTAATCCCCCATTCCTTTTACAAAGACATGTTTACCAATACGTTTGACCTGTTCACGTTCAAACATCCATTGGGATGTCGCCGTGGCAGGATTAAAGTAATACACTAATCCATTAGTAGGATCCCAACCATTGATAGCATCCTGTACCGCTCTCTCTGCAGTGTCATTTGGGTCAAGCCAAATTTGCCCGTCTGATACGGCTGTAAAGGCTCTCGGCTCAAAAATAACACCCGAGATCGTGTTAGGAAACCGCTCGTCGTTCACACGATTCAAAATGACAGCCGCAACCGCAACCTGACCTTCATAAGGTTCTCCGCGCGCTTCACCGTATACAGCGTTCGCTATTAGCCTTAGGTCATTATCTGTAAAACCATCCGGTATATTGACACCTTCTTCATATTCACCTACGGGTGTCTCGGCCTGTTCACCAGCTTGATCCCCACCATTAGGTTGAGCACCTTGATCACCACCGGGTGCTGCATGTCCTCCACCACCTGGTTGACCGGCTTGCCCCCCAGGCTTCGTCCCAGGATCCCGTTGCCCCGGTGGTGGCACCTCGCCCTGAGGTCCTTTTTGATCTCCGTATGTTTCAGGTGTTTTTCCTTTTTCTAGCTCACCAAAAACATAGGCACGATCATAACGCGTGACTTTCTCTAGCTTTTGCTTCAATTCATCACCGACATACCCGTCTACTTCAATACCAAAATCATTCTGAAAGTTCCGGACAGACCAATAAGTACCCCAACCGAATACGCCGTCTATTTTTCCTTTGTAATACCCTATATATTGTAGCCTTGCTTGTAGCTCGATCACGTCATCTCCTACAGCCCCTCTTTGAATGACTTGAGGACTAAATGCATGAGAAGGGGCAGGGAGAATAGACAAGATCAAACCTAATATACACACGAATATCGCACAACGTAACATTGCTTTTCCTAGACTGACTCTCATGTGAGTACCTCCTCATTTTTATCCTCTCGTAGTGGTATTTTTCTACTTACATTTAGGATTTATACAAAAAAGGAAAAAGAACGAGTTGTCCTTTTTCCTCTTAAACATGACGTTTGTTAAGTTTTTGCTATATAACGCACACTTAGTCACTAGGGTAATGGTGGTTGTTCAACTTCGGAACGAATGTTGAAATCATTTTCGTTGTTACATACACAACGCTTAAAACCGGTTCCATACGTCCCTTTACCTTCTTTTGTTCCTCTTAGAATAAAGTTTTCACCACATTGGTTACAGCGTATAAAAACTTTAAGTCTATCCTGTTTATTCATGGGAACCTCCTCACAAAAATCATACCTTCAGTATGCCCCAATATCATGATTTTTAGAAGGAGATGAACCGATGGAAACGACGGTATTATTGGCGATCTTCACTTTGCGCAGGCTAAACCACCATAACCCGATCATAAACGGAGCTATGACCCATTGCCACCAGTTTTGTCCTAAGATGAGAATGTAATTGTAAACGCCATGCAGGACAACAGGTAAAATGATGGAATAAAAAAAATACTTTCTCATCACTGTGGAAGGAACATTGAATTTTGCTTTGCCTATGTAGTAACCCATCACAACCCCGAATAATGCATGGCTTGATACAGGTAACAATGCTCGTAGCATAGCATGGTCCACCCCATGCACCCATAAATAGAGGATGTTTTCCATCGTGGCAAATCCCATACTGACAGCTACACTGTAGACAATCCCATCGTAGTGCTGATTAAAGACGACGTGATGAAAAACGAAAAACATAAGGATAAACCATTTAAAAAACTCTTCTAATAATGCCGTATTCATGAAAGCTTCAAGAAAAGGAGGTAGCTGCAGGGCTTCTTGAATTGTCAGTTGAATGACCATAACAGGAAACACGAGCAAGACACCTAGCACAAATAAACGTCCAACAATGGCCACTGGCTCTGTGTCAAATTTTTCATTTAAGTAAAAGAAACATAACAATGCTAAACCCGGAGCCACTGCCGCCATGATGAGACTCATCATCTTCTTTCCCCTTTTCTCCCTTTTTAACTTCATGTTAACATGAAACGAGAAAAAAAGAATAGCAGGAGGGTCGAGATGAAAAAGAACATTGTGATTATCCATACAGGTGGGACCATCGCCATGTCTGAGGACCAGACAGGAGCGGTACGGCCTAATGAGGCAAATCCACTAGACACAACATTATCTATACTCCAACCCTATGCCCACATCACAGTCGATGACTATACCAATATCCCTTCTCCGCACATGACGCCTCAGATTATGTTTAAGCTTGCCAAACGCGTAGAGCAATATGTTAACGATAGTCAGGTTGATGGTATTGTACTCACACATGGAACGGATACATTAGAAGAAACCGCTTATATGCTCGACCTATTAATCTTCTCGGAGAAACCGATTGTGGTTACGGGGGCGATGCGTAGTAGCAATGAGTTAGGTGCAGACGGCCCCATTAATTTACTTCAATCGGTTCGTGTAGCAGCCTCTAAAGAAGCTTTAAACAAAGGCGTATTGGTCGTCTTTAATGATGAAATTCACACTGCTAAAAATGTAACAAAAACGCATACGAGCAACGTCAGTACCTTCCAGTCACCACAATATGGTCCTATTGGCGTCACAACAAAGCAAGGCATCAACTTTCATCATGCTCCGATTAATAGAGACCATTATGATATACATCACTTACGTAAAAAAGTTGTTTTATTGAAAGCTTTTGCTGGCATGGAACAAGAGTGGCTAGAAGCACTTTTAAATCAGAAACCAGATGGCATCGTTATTGAAGCTTTTGGTCAGGGGAATTTACCCCCATCCCTACTTCCGGCGATCAAACAAGCTTGTAACATGAATATCCCTATTGTCCTTGTTTCTAGATGTTTTAACGGCATTGTTCAAAGTACCTATGGCTACGACGGTGGTGGTAAACAACTCAAGGATTTAGGCGTTATATTTTCAAACGGTTTAAATGGACCGAAAGCACGATTGAAGCTCATGGTATCACTAGAAATCACTCAAGACATTAACCTATTACAACAGTACTTTAACCGCTAAGTATTTCTGTATTTTTTAAAACAGTTTAAAGCGATAACGTAAAAGCTACATGAAAAAAACCTGCAAAATCATGACAGATTTTAACAGGTTTTTTTATTTAAGCTCTTAACATCACTGACATATATTCCATGATGACACACGCCCAGGTCTACAGCTTTATACCCAACCTCTGAATCTCGACGCTTCGGCTAGTTTTCGTACACCGACCATATAAGCCGATAGCCTCATATTCACTTGCCTTATCTTTGAAGCTTTATATACATTATCGAAAGCTTTGACCATAATATTTTCTAGTTTTGCTTCTACTTCTTCCTCCGTCCAGTAATACCCTTGGTTATTTTGGACCCATTCAAAATAGGACACCGTTACACCACCAGCGCTTGCAAGCACATCTGGCACAATTAATACGCCTTTATCCGAAAGAATACGAGTGGCCTCGATTGTTGTTGGCCCATTGGCGGCTTCTACAATGATTTCAGCTTTGATACGATCGGCATTTTCGGACGTAATTTGGTTTTCAATGGCGGCTGGAACGAGTATGTCACACTCAAGCTCTAAAAGTTCCTCATTGGTAATAGTATTTTTGAATAACTTGGTAACGGTTCCAAACGAATCCCTTCGATCTAGAAGATAATCAATATCAAGTCCTTCAGGGTCGTGTAGCGCGCCGTATGCGTCAGATATGCCAACGACGGTGGCCCCTGCGTCATGCATAAACTTAGCCAAGAAGCTCCCAGCATTACCAAAGCCCTGAATGACAACCTTTGCCCCAGTTAAGTCGATTTCCTTCTTCTTCGCGGCCTCGCGAATACAAATCGTAACACCTTTGGCCGTAGCGGATTCACGACCGTGTGAACCACCTAACACAAGCGGCTTACCGGTAATAAAGCCAGAAGAATCGAACTCTCGAATCCGACTGTATTCATCCATCATCCAGGCCATAATTTGAGAGTTTGTAAACACATCCGGTGCAGGAATATCCTTCGTCGGTCCCACAATTTGACTAATCGCTCGTACATAACCACGGCTAAGACGTTCTAGTTCACGGAAAGACATTTCACGCGGATCACAGATAATACCGCCTTTTCCTCCACCATAGGGTAAATCAACAATACCGGATTTGAGACTCATCCATATTGAAAGCGCTTTCACTTCATCTTCTGACACTTCTGGGTGAAATCTAATACCGCCTTTTGTTGGTCCGACTGAATCGTTATGTTGGGCTCTATATCCTGTAAAAATCTTGACAGACCCGTCGTCCATTCTAACAGGTATTCTCACAGTCAGCATTCGCATAGGCTCTTTCATCAGCTCATAAACTTGCTCAGGGTAACCTAGCTTAGACAGCGCGTCCTGAATAATAGACTGTGTTGAAGCCAATACATTTAAATTTTCCATTTCTTGCTTGGATTCTTCGGTCTTATCTCCCATTCTATGTTCACCTCTAAATCAATGTACATCGTTTAACATCATTCACATCATTACATCATTCACATCATAGTATACACCTATCCACACCCGCTGCAAAGATTTTTTATTAAAAATCCTAAACTTTAAAGCAGGGTTTTCACAATATCTGATACACTAGATAGGGAAAGGTGGTTAAAAAATGAAAAAGAAATTAATGTTCGCTTTCGCCCACCCGGATGATGAAACTTTTGCCACTGGGGGGACCATCGTTCATTATCAACAGCAAGGCCTTGAAATACACCTATATTGTGCAACAAAGGGTGAAGCTGGTAAAACGGGTCACCCACCATACTGTTCAAAAGAAGACTTACCACAAGTCCGTCAACAGGAGCTTGAGAAAGCCTGCGATATAATAGGGGTTGATCATCTGTACTTACGATCTTTTAAGGACGGTCAATTATCCCATACACCTGAACTTGAAGATGATCTTGAGGATGTTATTTCAGCCGTACAACCTGATATCCTTGTGACTTTTCCTCCACATGGCATTTCGGGTCACGCTGATCATATTCGTATGCAACAGCTCTGTTCTCGCTTAGCTCACGAAGAACGTATATCAGGGTTACAGTCCCTTTATTATGTGACCCGACAAAATGACAATCAAGATAACCAACCACCATACGGTGAAACACTCGACCAGCTTGATGTGATTATAAATGTTGAAAGCACAAGAAAAGTGGTATCTGAAGCACTTCAGGCGCATCGGACTCAAAATATATCTGTCGGTCGCGTTTTCCCAGGGATATTCGAGGGTAAACTGAGTGGCATTCCTGCAGAAAATGTGTATCAGGTAGCCTGGGATGCTCCGCAGTATGCTGAAAAAAGAAAAGCGCAAAAGCGCCCTTATCACAGTTTATTTATAACGTGACGGGGCGTGCTTACGACCGCTCTTACTCTGGTCTTTACTATTTATTGTCATGTCGTTGCTTAGTAACCTTCATATCCCCTAGGCTTAAATATTTTTCTCATACAAAAAAGCATGCCCGATGTTGATGCTTCTTAGCAATCCAGGGCATGCTTTTTTTATAAATGAAAGTGCTCGCAGACGGAAGCGACGGCCTGTTCCTTCATCACCGTTGTCGCATATTCATCTAATATAAACTTACTAATCATAGACGGCTCACCAAATTCAGACAAGATGGCAATCACAAGGTCATACACCGTTTCTTCTAAGGTTAAATCCTCAAACAAGAGGTAGTATCGTTGATGATATCGGAATAATTTCCCTTCCTTTTCAACAAACGGATGTAATTTATGACAAACAGAAATGACGTCTTCAAGATCCTTAAACGAGAATAGGACATCATCACATTCATCTAGTGTGACTTCTAATTCATAAAAGTCGTCTTCCAACGCATCTCTGTCCTCTTTATCTTCTGATGACTCAAAAGAACTTTTACCTTTTGTCACAATGACCACCATCCCTTGTGCTGGCAAATTAAACACTTCAACAGCTACAGGGCCGGTCACTTCAAAGTCTAGTTCTTGGTACGCTTGATCCATCATATCGTTAAACAGTTCATGTACCTTAGGAATGTCATGCCATATATCTTCCTTGTTAATCCCCCGCTCTACCAAATCGTCAAACGTTAGGAAGATTCTAATCTTGTCTTGGTTTAGGCGCTCAAGTCTCATAGTATGTGACCCTCCCTCGCCATCAACTAGTACTACACTATATGTGTAGACCTGTTGTTTGGTTCTAAAATTGTGTATCTTACTTGATTCATCTACACACAGAAACACAGAATGAGATAGATATGTTTTTACTTTATCACAATCCCGGAATGATGAAAATATAAAAGATTTGTTAAATCCACATATTATTTCTGTTTAAAGTTATACAAAAATGATACATTAAAGAATATATCATTCTGAGGAGTGTAGGTAAATCAACATGATGTATTCAAGACGTCATTGCCTTATTTTCATTATATTAGGCCTTATCTTTATCATGACTGGTTGTACGACGGCCCCATTACAATCCGCCGATCAAGATGAGGAGATTCTCCCCGTACGTGTAGGAAAAGTGGAACAAGGGACTTTTCAACAAACAATTGAAATTTCGGGACAAACAAGAGCACGACAAACTTTCCCTGTTGTGAGTCCAAGCGCACTTGAAGTCAAAGACGTGTATGTTCAAATTGGTGATCAAGTGGCAGAGGGTGATCCTTTACTTACCTTCGATAATCAGGAAGCACGCGCGCAGTTGCAGGAAGCTAAAGAACAAGTCCGTATACTAGAGGAAACTTACCAAGACGCACAATCACTGAGTAGACAAGCCTCAGAAGAAGCGAGTGAACGATTAAAAGAACAGGAAGAAGCCGTTGCGCGGGCCCAAGCCGTTGTTGAAGGAGCACAAACAGGCGCTGTCACCATTTTAGACTTGTTGCAAGCCTCAACGGAACTCATGTTATTTCAGAGTCAAATGGCCCAAGGGCCTGACACTTCCTCTTTTTCAAACATTACGCAGTTAGAGCTTCAGTTAGAACAAGCACGTACACAGGTAAGGTTGGCGGAGGAATCTTTAAAAAGATTAACGGTTACAGCGCCTTTTCCAGGTTTAGTGACGGCTCGATACATCGATCCGAACGACATGGCCATGCCTAACACGCCTGTCCTACAGGTGTCTAACTTAGATCAGATCATGATTGATCTACAGGTCGGGAGCAGTCAAATTAACCAACTTCGCCAAGGCATGGATGTTATGGTGCATTTAGAAGAGGAACAAAAAGCGATTGAAACGTCATTGCATACCTTATCCCCTGCGCCGGGTCCAGAAGGTACCTTCCAAGCCCAAATACGCTTAGATAATGAAGACCGTGCTATATTTCCTGGGAAACTTGCTCGTATCCAAGCGGAAGTCGCATCAATGGAAAACAAGATCTTGGTCCCTGTGGAAGCTATCTTTATACAAGATGAATCTTCGTATGTGTATACCATTGATGAAGAGCAAGTGGCCCACCTTCAACCTGTTGACATTGAAGAGCGCAATCAGCATGTCGCCGTTATTAATGCTGGCTTAACGCCTGGTCAAGCGGTTGTGACAAGCGGCAAAAACCGCCTAACGGACGGACGACGTGTGTATATACAAAATTAATGTACAAGATTATTCAATCTAGAAGTGAGTGAACGTCATGAAACTATCTACTCTTGCAGTTAAAAGACCCGTTGCCATGTCTATGGTGATCATTCTCATCATCATCATTGGTCTCGTATCCTTACAAGGTCTTACCGTTGATTTATTCCCTGAACTGGAGTTTCCTATCGCAGCCATTACGGTGAATTATGATGGGGTTGGTCCTGAGGAGATGGAACAGTTAGTCGTCTCACCACTAGAGAATATGATGGGAACCATATCTAACGTTGAAAGTATAAACTCCACATCAAGAATGGGTGGTGCCCTCATTATTGTCCAGTTTACGTGGGGAACCGATATGAATGATGCGACCCTACAAATGAGAGAACGCATTGACATGGTTCGTGAAAATTTACCAGCCGACGTTCAAACACCGACGGTATTAAAATTCGACCCGCGGGTGCTCCCAATCATACAACTGGCGGTATCTAGTTCTGAATATGACATTACTGAAACAAAACGTATGGTCGAAAACCGCATTAAACCAAAACTGGAACCAATCGAGGGAATTGCGGCTGTCAATGTAGAAGGTGGACGTGAAGAAGAAATCGTTATTCAATTGGATGCCCAACAGCTACAAGCATACGACCTCTCTCTGCAAAAGGTCCAACAGCTTTTACAAGCCGAAAATCTCAGTTTACCAGGGGGCATTGTGAAAGATCGAGACCTCGATATCCCTGTTCGAATCGTAGGACATTTTGAATCGGTTGAGGATATACGACGGCTTCCTGTCCCCACCAACCAAGGGGTGATCCCTCTTTCAGCGTTCGCTACCGTTGAAGAAACTTACAAACAGGATAGTGTTCTAAGCTTTTTAAACGGTGAGTCTAGTGTCGGTATTAGTGTTCAAAAACAAACAGACGCTAACACAGTCGCAGTCGCCCGTGAGGTAAACGAAGCGGTCGCTGAATTACAAGAGACAGTCCCGAATATGACGATCGAGCCTATTTTCGACCAATCCTTGTATATTAACCAGTCCATACGCACGGTCGCTATTAACATGTTCATTGGGAGTATTTTAGCCGGATTAGTGCTCTATCTCTTTTTAAGACACTTCCGTTCAACACTCGTTGTGGTTTTGTCTATTCCCCTTTCCATCGTTGGCACCTTCATTTTAATGTATTTTACCGACCAGACACTTAATCTACTTACCTTAGGTGGATTAGCTCTAGGCATCGGGATGATGGTCGATAATGCGATCGTCATCATTGAAAATATATATCGCTATCGACAGTTGGGCTATAGTATGAGGCGAGCCGCTATGAAAGGGACCAGTGAGGTTGGTCCAGCCGTTATAGCCGCAACATTAACAACCGTTATCGTCTTTTTACCCATCGTGTTTGTAGAAGGACTGGCTGCGCAGTTATTTAAACCACTTGCACTCAGCGTGACTTATGCTTTGCTTGCGTCACTTTTTACCTCTTTAATTGTTGTCCCCCTACTCTCATCTCGTCTGCTTGATATTAATGATGAGGATACGCTATTTCAGCGCGGTTTTGTAACGTTAAAAGATCGTTACCAATCCGTATTAAAATGGGCATTAGAACGACCCAAAAAAGTGGTGCTGGCTGTTTTTTTACTGTTATTAATCAGTTGCGCTGGCATTCCGTTTATTGGCACAGAATTTCTACCACACCAGGATCAAAGTATGATCTATCTAGACGCCCGTTTATCGGTCGGGAGTTCACTAGAGAGCACCGTCGATGTGACCAAAGACATTGAGAAAGAGCTCGAACATATACCGGAAATCAGTCATGTTTTCGTTACAGTTGGGGGCGCAGGGCAATTTCAATTAGCATCAGGAAGTTTGACCCATCGTGCTAACTATCATTTACAGTTGGTCCCTCTCTCACAACGTTCCCGCTCGGATCTTGAGATTGCAGATGATATTCGAGAACGGCTTGATCATATACCAGATTTGAGTGTTAGGATACAAACGGGTGACTCTGGTTTTTCGGGACAGCCGGTATCGTTACGCATTCAGGGGCAGGACGTTCAAGTTTTAGAAACGCTAGGACAGCAAGTTGTCGACCTCATTACGGATATTGACGGGGTACGTGAACCTGAAAGTGATTTTACACAAGGACAGGAAGAAATGCGAATCGTTGTGGATCGTCACCGTGCGGCACAATACGGCTTGACTAGCGGACAAATCGCATCTGTTGTCCATGAAGCGACAGAAGGCGCCTTAGGGACACGTTTAAGTCGTACGGGTGATGAAGTTGACGTTCGACTCTCTTTGAATCATGACGATCTCTCTGTTCAAGAGCTTGAACAACTGCAAATAGACACGCCTGTAGGTCAACGTGTTCCTCTCCACCTCGTTGCTGAGATCATAGAGGATCGTAGTCCTCATACGATACGTCGAGTGGATCGTATTCGAGAAGTGACCGTGAATGCTCAACTCATCGATCGTGATTTGGGAAGCGTGACCAAAGAAATACGGGAAACATTAGCTGATGAACTCGCGCTCCCCGCTGGTTATAATATTCATTTTGGCGGCCAGAATGAACAGATGATTGACGCCTTTCAAAAGCTAGCGGCGGCTCTTGCCTTGGCTGTTGTCCTCGTGTATATGATAATGGCAGCCCAGTTTGAATCTTACTTCTACCCTTTTATTATTATGACGGCTGTACCTCTGACCATTATTGGGGTGATTTTTGGCTTACTCGTGACCTTCCGCCCATTGAACGTAGGGTCTCTTGTAGGCATACTCGTCTTAACCGGCATCGTTGTTAATAATGCTATCGTCTTTATTGATTACGTCAACACGTTACGTAAAAATGGCATGGCAAGAGATGAAGCCTTGTATACCGCTGGTCCTATTCGTCTGAGACCGATTTTAATGACGGCACTCACAACGGTGATTGGACTCATCCCACTCATGCTTGGCTTCGGAGAAGGGACTGAGATACAAGCACCGATGGCCACTGTCATTGTATTTGGTTTATCATTTGCCACGCTGATTACACTCGTTTTCGTCCCTGTTATGTATAAAATCTTTGATGAATGGAGCGAAAAACGCCGTGCTCGAACGAAAGAAACTTAACAACCACCTATCAACGATCAATAAAAAAACAATTTGGACTTTGATGATCTGTTTGTGTCTTTCTGTGACCATTTCAAGAGCCGAGACTGCTCTTAGTTATAGTCATGATGAACGATCAAACCCTAGGGAGGAACTTACAGCGACCACAGAAGACAGTGAATCCGATATCGTGCTAGACGATACAAATCCTTCTGATCTGTTCTACATTGCTTTGGGTGACTCCTTAACAGCTGGCATCGGGTCCTCTGTTGAAGATTATTTACGACTAAATGCCTTTGTTCCCCAGCTTGTCGAACAACTTCGATCAGAGCAAGGTGTTTATGTTGAGAACCACGGGATTCCTGGTATCACCAGTGGACAGTTGCTTACTTATCTCCAAGAGGGGCCCGGTATGACACAAAAATTAAATCAAGCGAATCTTATTACGATAACGATCGGTGGTAATGATTTACTCAGCGCTCTCAACACGGAAGATATTGATGAGAACCATCTCCAAACGCGTTTACAGCAGTACCGTAAAAATTTATCTACTATCATCGAGCATATTGTCTTGTTCAATGACACGGCTGCCATTTACGTCATGGATTTATACTTACCCTTTCCAGAAGAACACGCGCTGCATGAGACCGGGACTGAGGTCATTCCCACTTTTAACGCCATCGTACAAGACGTTGTTGAAGCATATACCAATGTACATAGGGTGTCCGTTTATGACACCTTTTACGGTCACGCGCAGGACTACACTCACATAAACGAACAGGACGTCCATCCCAATGATGAGGGATACCGACTCATAGCAGATGCCTTTTATGAAACGATCAGTGATTAATACTGGTCGTTTTTTCCTTTTAAAAAAAGTGCCATATTTTACGTTGTCCATTGTACAATAGTAAAAAGGGAATAGCTTGATAAAGGGGGAAGAATAGGCATGAGCTTTGCATTCCGACGTGTGGTTTACGCCATCATCTTGATGAGTATTTTAGTGATGGTTTACGGTTGTCAAAGTGAAAATGTATCCCAACCGCAAGATGAAGATGGTAGCCACAAGGCAAAAGAAGTACAGCCTGAGGGCGAGGAGAAAAAAGACACAGAGGAACATGAGAAAGACGGTGATGAGGAGATGAATCATAATCAGGACACCGATACGAATGAACATAACACCCATAGTGAAGAAACGATCTCTACTGAAGAAGGTGAACAAAAGCGGTACGCGGTAAATCCCCAAAATTACATGATTGCACCCGTTGAGGATGATGAACAACGTAAAGAGACCCAAGACGAGAAAGTGGCGTTGTTAACTTTTGACGATACACCGACGGGTGATGCGACAATGGATATTCTTGATATATTGGATGATTTTAATGCGAAGGCCATCTTTTTTGTGAACGGGCATTACGCTGAACAAAACGTGGCACTTTTACAAGAGATCTCCGCTCGTGGCCATCTTATCGGTAACCATACTTGGTGGCATATCTATATCCGGCAAGAAGAGCCTGAAACGGTACGCGATGAAATTGTCGGACTTAATGATTTTCTTGAAGCACAGCTAGGAGAGCGTCCGCTCTATTTCCGCCCCCCTTTCGGTCAAAATTCAGATATTTCCTTAGATATCATTCAAGAAGAAGGCATGCAAACCATGAACTGGTCTAACGGCTCATTGGATTGGGAGTTTAACACACCTGAGGAGATTACAGATCAAGTGCTGTCGAGTATGAAGAACGGCGACAACATTCTTTTTCATGATAAACCTGTTACGGCGCAGGCTTTAAAACCAATATTAGAAGCCCTAACAGAAGAAGGGTATACGTTTGTTCTTCCTACAGAGGTTCACACTCCTCATAGCAAAGATTAAATACTCATCTAGAGCGCCTATGGCGATGCAATATAAGCTCACGATAACAGAACGTTAAACATTGGCATGGTCTTACCATAGTAAAATCCCCCTTCAAAAGTTAGAGTGTGTACGACCCACAATGTGCATTGTGGGTTTTTTACACTGTTTTAAAAGGGGATCTATAAGAGTCACGTGTGTAAGGTGTTTTATCTCCCACTCCTACAAGTAAGAAGATGAATTTCAGCTTCTGCTTTCAGACGTAAAGGCAGTCTAGACGTACCTACTCCGTTACTGATCAATAGAAGTCCTTTACCCTTAAACACTGGGTATTGCCCCGACAGATACCGGCGATAAAATGAACGGAAGGAAAATGGGGGTCCTAGAATAGGTAAATTGATTTGCCCTCCGTGCGTGTGCCCGCTTAATATCGCTTGGATACCTTGATCAACTTCGAGCTTACGCATGATAATGGGGTTGTGTACCAATAGCAAACGATAACCAGGGGATGTAACATCAGCTAAAGCATGTTCGATGTCATCCCGTTTTATCGTGCAATCATCCAGTCCGATCAACCATAGACGATCTTGACCAGATTCTAAAGACACCGCACGGTTATCTAGCACATGCACGCCCAGTTCCCGCAACATAATATCTAAAGCACGATAATCATTCTGGTAGTCGTTGTTCCCCCACACAAAGTATGTAGGTGCGAGAGATACAAGCTTTCCCACCTGCCTTTGTACAGCTTGTAAATCATGCCCCTTCTCCGTGAGATCTCCACCAATCAAAATCAGATCAATAGATTCCCCTGCTAGTAACTCGAACATGTTCTCTGAAATGTCTTCTCGATGTAAATCAGACAAGTAAAGGATCTGCACACCGTCAAACCCTGTTGGCCAATCAGGAAAATAGATATCCGTTTTTCTCAGCTGTATGTTTTTTGCATTCCTGTACATGACACTCAATATGACCATGAGCAGCACTAGACAGGACATTAATATTATCACTGTGATCATGATTTTACCCCTCTCGAACGAATACCCGTCTTGTTTTACGCTGGGGCAAAAACGAGATGAGCTCGAATATAGCCACCATTAATGTCAAGGTTACAGTTAAGGTTGGGAATTGTGCCAAAACACGCACGTATAACAAACACATCCCTAGAAAAAGAAAAGAGGTTTCAAAAGGGAAAGATTTAAATAAATAAGCAACCTTGCATTCGTATACTATTTTTCTCAGAATAGATGTTGCAATTAACAAAAAAAAGATGAGAAAGGCAATACTCAATATGTAATGGAACGGTTTGTACAAGATAATAGAGAAGAGGTCTTCCTTATGCTCTAAGTCCATCTGATTTAAAGAATTCGCCTCTAAATCATTTTCTTCGATTCGACTATTGATATCATTGATGCTTGGCCAGATGTGAACGGAGAGCGTACTCAGGACCCAAGCGACAATGAACAACACCCAATGGAGCCATAAACGCATATCAATCTCCTCCATCAACCTTCTTACTCGTACAATATGTCCCATTGAATAGATTTAGCACCCAAATATAGCATCTCTTATTCGTTTGAAAACCCCATCAGATACAATCGGTGAGTACCCCTTCGTTTCATCGGGTAACGTATCCATGGGCAGTAAGATAGCCCCATTCGTATCGTCACCTGTAGCGTCACCCATGGTTGACACTTGAGCGACATACACATTTTTTATGAACGCGTCGTGCTGGCCTCTCACCGAGTATTGTCCTATAAGCCAAACGGATTGTGCTTTGGCACCCGTTTCCTCTTCTAACTCTCGTAAGGCTGCTTCAAGTGGCTGTTCTCCAGTCTCTATCTTTCCCCCGGGCCATTCAATGCCTCTCGATTTGTGCCTTGTAAAAACAAATTTTTCGTCATAAATGGGGAGCACGACCACGTGTCCTGCAGACGCTATTTGCCTAGGGTATATCACAAGTTCAACGTAATTGTCATATGCTCCCCTGAACGCAAAGCGTTGTTCCTCACCAGATAGCTTCCAACTCATCCTTTATTCCCTCTCTGTCGTCTTATTTATGGCATTAGATCTTTTTTTTAAAACGTTCATACCACCATTCACTTCAATGACACTGCCTGTAATAAAATCTGATTTTTCAGAGCTTAAGAATGTCACGACCCGAGCGATATCTTCACCTGATCCCGGGCGTCCAATGGGTGCGATAGGCGTTTCCTCCTGCGACTCGTTCTGTTGTTGTACGCCTTCAATGGTTTTCTCTTTATTCTCACCAACGATATCCCCCGGACAAATCATATTAACAGTGATACCATGCTCAGATTCTTCCTCCGCTGTACTCTTCGTCAACGACACGAGCCCTACTTTGGCCGCAGCAAAAACAGAACGGTATTTCCACCCTGATGCTTGTCCTGCATGATTAAAGCCAAATGTGATAATCCTTCCCCACTTTTGTTCTCTCATGAGGGGAATGATATACCTTGTTAAATAAAAAAACGAGCTTAAATTCCCACTCATCAATAGATCCCACTCTTCACTCGTATAATCCACTAACCTTTTACGTTCAAATACGTACGGTCCTGCATTAAGCACAAGAATGTCAATACGACCAAAACGCTGTACCACTTTTTGAACCATTCTGTGACAATCCTCTTGTTGTGACACATCTCCTTGTACGAGCATGCCCTTCACTTCATATACGTCTTGTATTTTATGTAATAGTGCCTTTGCTTGTTCTTCACTATTTCGGTAGTTGATGGCGACGTGGTGCCCATCCTTGGCCAAAGCTTCTACTGCTTGTACCCCTAATCCAGTTGCACTTCCAGTTATGAGAGCTACCCGTTTTGTCAATGGTCTCACCTCTTTGTATTGGCTGGTCTGTGGTCATAATCCTACAGTATCTATGTCTATGCCGATTGTACCACATGAAGACATAATTCTCATTTTGTACACATACGAATGCAATAAAAGCTTGTCTGTAACGGAGGAGACGCTATGCGCGGGGAACTATTATTAGTTTTGCTTATGGTGATCGGATTAATTGGACAATCACATATTATCGCCACCGCAGCCAGCCTATTACTCATATTAAAGCTCACCGCGCTAGATCGCTTTTTTCCTACAGTTGAAAGAAGGGGGCTAGAGCTCGGACTCCTTTTTCTGACGATTGCCGTCTTGGTCCCTTTTGCCACGAACCAAATTGGGTTGCAAGATATCGTTTCCCTTGTGACAAGCTGGTACGGGATCCTTGCCTTACTTGGAGGTGCCATTGCCACTTATATGAATCGTAAGGGACTGCAACTGCTACAACTGGAACCCGAAATGATCGTTGGTCTTATCGTGGGTAGTATCTTTGGTATCATCTTCTTAAAAGGCGTACCCGTTGGTCCACTCATGGCGGCTGGAATTGCCAGTGTTCTCGTTAAAAGTTTTGTTGTATTCCGAAAACTAAATTAAGGTGGACGTTAAGAAATAGGCACATGATTCTTCCTTTTTGCATTTAATAGCTTAGGCACACACCAGGAGGGATCAACATGTTAGTGGCTACTGCCATATTCTTTGCTTGTTTTTTTGCTATGAATATCGGAGCGAGTGGTACGGCTGCATCCATAGGTCCAGCATACGGCGGTGGGGCCATACGTAAAAAGTGGGTGGCTGTGTGTTTGGTCGGTATTGTTGCCCTCTTCGGAGCCATTTTCGGTGGTGGTGAAGTCACAAAAACAATGAGCGAAGGGGTCATTCCACAAGATATAGTGACCCACACGATTAGTGTCCTCATCATCGCTTCATCAGCAGCTGTTTTATTTTTTTCTAATAAAATGGGGATACCATTATCGACAAGTGAAGTGACAGTCGGTTCAATTATAGGCGTGGGCATCGCTTTTGGAAAAGTTTATATCCTACAAGTGATTGGCATTGTCTCTGTCTGGTTTGTACTCCCCATCACCGCTTATTGGTTTGCTAAGGGGTTGGACCGTCTAGTGCATTACTGTGAAAACCGTTGGTTAAAAGCCTACACAAAGCGAAAATGGTACCAACGATTACTCATTATATTTTTGATTTTTTTCGGATGCTACGAGGGGTTTGCAGCAGGGATGAACAACGTGGCAAACGCTATAGGTCCTCTTATTGCATCAGATATTTTATCCGCTCAGCAGGGAATTTTGTTGGGGGCTATTTTTATGTGTTTAGGTGCGATGCTATTAGGGGGGCCTGTACTAGAGACGAATGGAAAAAAAATCACCAAACTAAGTCTTGTACAAGGCAGTGTCGTATCCTTTACGAGTGGATCCCTGGTGATCATCGCCTCATTGTTCGGCATACCGGTTCCCCTTACTCAGGCAACCACCATGTCTATTATAGGCATCGGCTCAAATAACGAAGAGAAACATACCATATGGCAACACCCTGTGGTCAAAAGAATTCTTTTAGTATGGGTGCTATCACCTCTTATTGCTATGGCCGTCTCCTATAGTCTTGTTCAACTGTTTGTTTTCGGTTTCTATGCTCCCTTTATCGTTTGCATTTCCTCCTTTATCTTACTTTTTTTCTATAAAACGCTGAAACATGGGAACATTATTAACGATACAAATAAACTATAGTGCTAGGAGGATTAAACATGCAACAACAAAATACTTCGGGACAACAACCGCCCGTGATGAATGAGCCGCCTAGAGTGATTACCACAAAAGATGCGCTTTATCTGAAGGATCACATGTCTTGGCATCTCATGACCATGAAGAAATGTGCACACTATGCACAAGAGTGCACAGACCCTGAGATTAGACAAGCGCTAGATCAGGCAGGACGTATGCATCAAAAACATTATCAAATGCTCTTAAAGCATTGTCAAAATAACAACACAGCTGAAATGGCTAAGGTGCCTCAACCAAAACCAGGTCAGCAGCAACAACAAGGGCAACAACAAAACCAACAAAACCAGCAGCAAATGCAGTAAGGAGGAGCAACATGAACCAAAATCAACAGAACATGGGACAACAAGGTCAAGGGCAACAGAGCCAACAGAGCCAACAAAGTCAGCAGGGCCAAAATCCGAATCAGATCAAAAATGCTCAGTCGAGTATGTTACCCAAAGTGAAGGGGCCAGAAATGAACGACCGTGACCGTGTGAATGATGTACTCGCTACAGAGAAATATCTGATAACAGTAGCGAATATAGCCGCTTGGGAATCTAGTCACTCAGAGCTACACCAGGATGCTGTCTCTATCTGCCAAGAGCTCCAAGAGTGTCACCGTGACCTGTTTAACTTGATGTTCAAAAAGGGATGGTACAAGCTAGAAGCTGAAGAGCAACAGAAGCTTGATCAAGCCTATAAGCAATTCTCAAACTACTCAACGCAGTTTCCGTACACGACCCAGGCACATTAGTAACATATTCTCCTAACGTTTAAAAAGCGGATTCCGTCATGAGTGACAGAATCCGCTCTAAATTTATGATATTTTTATGTCGTCCTTTAGTCTTCGGTATGTGGCGTCATCACATATGACATATAATTGGGCGTCATCTGGAATAGGTTCATCTAAGCGCTGGATAATCGTAAAGTCATGATGGTCGGAAATGAGGTTAGCGCCCATATTCTTCAGTGCTTCAAAGGCGTCGTGATACGTGTACCATTCCGGGTCTCTTCTAATCTCCCACAGGTTAACCCCGTGCTTGTGACTTAACAGCTGCATAAACAGTCTCGTTGACCCTTTATGTAGGGCTGATTTGGCCATAAGGTCGGAGAATGCTTCATTGGATAATACAAATTCATCCACATTGGCATGTTTGAAATTTGGGATGTGCTTTTCTCTAATAATTTCGACGATGGTGTAGATTTGTCTCCCTTCTTTTCGGGCATAGCTTTCTATACTCGACACAATGAGCAGTGAGCGTCCATCCGCTGAGACCTCGTCTGTGACAGGATCAGAAGCAAAAACGAGGACTGCTTCGGCATCAAGTACACTTGCTTTTTCTAATGTCTTGACTTCAGTCGCATCTCCTTGGATGTAATGGATACGGGGATGTGATACAGGTGACCGGTTTTTCGTATCAATGAGGACAATATGTGCCTCCTCCTTAGATATGAGGATTTCATATATGGTTGTTTTCGCTTTTTTTGACCACCCAACGACAACGAACTGTGATTTCCCTCTGAATTGCAACCTTCCCTCTTCCTTCCATTTTCTACGTAATTCGAAAAACTCTACTATTTTCCCTAAGATAATCCCAATTAAGCCTATCCCCACTAAATAAAGAATCAGTGTATAAATCTTACCGATCGTGGTTTCTGGAACAAAGTCCCCGTAACCGGTTGTGGTCACCGTTGTCATGACATACCAAAAAGCAATAAAAGGGGTATTGAACATCTCAGGTTCTAAATAGTGTAAAAAGTAGGCACTAAAAACGAAAAACACGATAGCCATAAGGATAAGTCTCCGATTTTTTACTTTGACTGCCTGTTTCATTAGCTCAAACATGTTTTTCCTGTCCTCCGAACTAGTCTCTCCACTTAGTATGGGCCAATACCGTTCAATCTCAAACCTATACAACGCTAATATTTAAAACATCCTGTAGAGCAACCCAAGTATTCCCTTCATCGTTGGATAGCTTCAATTGTCCTTTGTGCACATCCACTTTGGCTATTGCGCCTGTCAGCGTCTGCGTCTCGAATGGATCGTAAAGCTCAACCACAACGGTATGATTTGCACACATGGCTGCATGGATCACCTGTGATAACGTCTCAAGGTGTTGCGCGTCTAGGAGTGGCTTTTCTTTCTTCGTATGCTGTTGACGGTACTTCACCATTTTTCCCTTATGTTCGGGCAGCATCATACGACTCGATTCCCAAAGTAAATTGTGTCCAGGTGTGAGCTTGTTGATTTTCAATGATCTCTCTCCTTTGCTGTACTGCTAATACTTTATCTAGCTGAAAGGTTCTATGTTTGTGACGTAGCAGACAAAAGGCTTCCACGTGTTCTTCTCCTACTGTTTTGACGAAAATTGTCCGTTGGGTTATATTTTGACGTTGATCCATATACATGATATCGACGGGGACGTGTTTCTCATGGGCCTTTTCTAACAAATGGCGAATATCCGTCTTCACTGCCTATCCCTCCGATTTTCTAGTCACTTCGTCGTTACGAACCGACAATAAGAACGTTCGTTCTTTCTTTTCTCATTATATGCGAACGAACGTTCTTTATTCAATCAGAAAAAAATTCCACATATGTCGTGGAAAGGTTAGAACGTTCAATTTTTTTCCCTCGTTTGTTTAATCAGTTGATGAACCAGTACAGCTCCCCCTGTAACCAATACCCCTTGTAAAAAAGCTTGGATGGTCAGCCCTAATATAACAGTAGAAAAGATGATGGCGATTGAAAGTAATATCCAAGGGATGGTCCAATTTTTAATGACCGGTGTAATTTTGAGAAAGTTACCGATAATCCACAATACTGGTATGAGGGCGTACAGTTCGTCTTTGATATATAGTAGCAAGTCCACTTTCTCTACACCTCCTTCGCTACTCTTAATTTAATATATGAACATGCTTGTCTCTTCGTGAATACAAAAGGATCGTCTTATGATTTAGGCTATCACCTAGTGTCGCTTCATTGAATAGGCTAAATAATGAATGACATGATTTTAAGCGATAAGGAGGAGAAAGACGTTGCAAATTCACGTGGTTCAACCTGGAGATAGCCTATGGCAAATCTCTCAAACATATAGCACGCCATTGGAGCGCATTGTCCAAACGAACCAGATTCCAAACCCTAGCCAACTGGTCGTAGGTCAAACCATCGTTATCCCTATCTGGGGAAGCTACCATTGGGTACAGCCTGGTGAAAGCTTGTTCCAAATTGCCCAACAATATGGCACCACAGTCGATGCACTGCTTCAGATCAATCGGATACCAAACCCTGATCAAATATGGCCTGGACTACGCCTGTATATTCCCCAGCAAGAAAGAGAGGTCAAGGACGTCAGCGCATACATTGAGATTATGGAGGATGGGACGGATGAGCCTCCGATACTCCAATCGGTTGCTCCACATTTAACTTACGTCACTATTTTCAGTTATGAGTTGAACCCCGATGGGACACTAAATCCGATTCCAGACCAACCCACCATTAACACGGCTTATCAAAACCGCGTTGTCCCTATTATGGTCATTACCAATATTGAGGAAGGCGGCTTTAATACCGAGCTTGCCACAACGATTCTTAGTGATGAAGATCTACAAGATCGTGTATTAAACGAAGCGATGCAAATCATGAACCAAAAAGGGTACTTAGGCCTTGACTTTGATTTAGAGTTTCTAGGGGAGGAGAACCGAGAAAGATATAATCAATTCCTAAGAAAAGCACAGCAACGACTGGATGAACAAAATTATCTCTTGTCCACCGCGATTCCACCAAAAGTAAGCGGAGAACAAGAAGGCGTGCTTTACGAAGGGCATGATTACGCCGCTCACGGTGAAATCGCGGACAAAGTGTTCGTCATGACGTATGAGTGGGGATGGTCAGGTGGGCCCCCGATGGCGGTGGCACCATTGGACCAAGTACGACGCGTCATTGAATACGCAGCTTCACAGATCCCAAACGAGAAGGTGATGATGGGGATCCCCCTCTATGGCTACGATTGGACATTGCCGTACGAAGAGGGTGGGGAGTTCGCCCGTGCCATTAGCCCACAAGAAGCTATTGAATTGGCTGCTCAGTATAACGCCGCCATTGAATATGACGAAACGGCCCAATCGCCATTTTTTAATTATGTCGATGAGGAGGGGAACCAACATGAGGTTTGGTTTGAGGATGCCCGCAGTATTCAGGCCAAATTTGATTTGATCAAAGCATTCAACCTTGGTGGATTTTTCTACTGGGTGCTGAGGTTTGAATTTCCACAGAATTGGCTGTTGATTCAGGATAATTTTCTAGTCCGTAAACGTGTCTAATCAGGGTCAAACAAATAAGAAGGCCCATTTGGCCTTCTTACTCGGCATGAGCTACTGCTGCCGCTAAGGATCAGTAGCTCAATGTATGCGGGGTTATTCATTTAATCATTATTTTTTAGCAGGTATCCGAATCTGAGAACCGGCATTGATCTGTCGGATATCATCAATCTGATTAAACGCTGCTAGCGGCTCTAGATAACGTTTATCATCATAGTAAAGCATCGTTATGGAATAGAAGGTTTCTCCCGCTTGAACGGTATGGACAGCGACGACTTCCTCACTTAACTCAACAGGTGGTAAATGCTCTTCTTCCTCACTTTCAGCGTTCGGTTCCGTTTGGTGAGCTGTATCCGTTTCTGAAGTATCCTCAACCTCCCCTACATACTCGGAGGATTCATCATTTGTAGACCCGTTCTGTGATGGCGATGCCTCTCCCTCGGGACCATCATGAGTTGGGGCACCAGGTTGCTCCGAAGGGGTTGCATTGGAATCTTCCGTGCCATCTGCACGTGCATCCTCTTCATCAGACCCTGGTATATTTTCATTCGCTCTATCAGGACCAGATTCTTCTTGTATGTCTTCTAAAAGGTTGACCGGTGTTGGAAGCTGTACCTGCTGTTGCTTAAACTCCCAAGCCCAAAACAATAGAAACGCAACAATCATGGCCAAAAACGTATAAAGAATAATCTGTATTAATGGAAAGCCACCTGATAATGTCGAATGGCTTTCTTCCTGTTTATCTAAATCCTGATCTTCAACTGGTGCATCTGTGTCATGAGTGAGAGCGTCAGTATGTTCGGCACGTTTACGCTTGCGTAATTTCCGCTTGCCATGTTTAACCGCTCTTGGAGGTAAAGAACTCGTATGTGAATATGAATCATCGCTATGGCGATGATTCATTGAATTTTTTCCCTGATCGTTATCTGAATTCACCATGGTGTCTCCCCCTATAACCTGCTATGCTTATACCCTTGTCTCAACGAGGCGGTACCGAATCAAACATCCTAAAATAAAATCTATCAAGAAATGCGCCCATATGACACTCCATAAATTGCCTGTCCACTGATATAGTGTACCAAAACCAAAACTAATCGCAAGTACAAGCATGCCGTAAAACCACTTGTTTAAGTAACGATAATGCAATAATGCAAAGAGGATGCTCGTCCAGAATAAACCGATTAAATTTTGTAGCACACCTCTAAATAGCCACTCCTCTACGAAGGCGACGAACAAAGCAATGACAGCAATTTGGAACACGTTGACGTCACGAAAGATACGTTCGTTAATCCCCCCATCATCAAAATATCCTTTAGGTAGTCGTTTCATCAGCCATACGTCTAATGTTATGATCACGACCGCAAACACTGTGCCGTATAGCATAGCCGTGCCGAAATCATTAAAGTGATACAGTTCAGTGATGGTCATTTTTTTTCTAAGAAAAACGTAATATAGGATTAAGCCGACTACAAAAAGGACCCCTTGTGTGAGGGCTAAGTTCAAGAACAACACACGATTTGGCATACTGTCTAATTTATCTCTCAGGTCGTTCATAGGCTCCCCCTTATACTCATAAGTGGCTAGGTGGTAGCAACTGATCAAGCGCTTCTGACCAGTGCAGTCTATCCCCATGTGGGGTCTCGAACGGCCGTATTGAATGACATGTGTCGACGTCTATCTCCAACCATTCAGGGCGATAGCCACACAAATCACAACACCACTCTGACTGGTCGTGCTTAAGGCGTTCAGAGAAATAATGTAAAATAAAAGATCGCCTGCATTCAGCTTCCCCCAACTGTAACCAGTGATACATCGTGGCAATTTTTTTGGACCGTTTGAGACGCAACTGATCCATTCGCGCTTGCACTTCTATTTCTAACTCATCTATGTTTCCCGCCGTTAATCGTGAATCGGCCAAAACTTGCTTTAACTGAAAGAGGACAGTGTCCAACGCTTGTAATGGAAAATCCAGTGAGTAAGCCACCTTCTGCATCTCCTCTTCATTAGACGGCGTTTTATAACCCATTTGTTTCAGGTACCTAAATAATAACTGTACTTTGCTAGGTGACGTATATTCCTGTTCTAGAAAGTGATAAGGGATTTGTTCATCACCTGCTTGCGCGAGCACAATGGATACACCGGATTTCCCGTCCCGACTACATCTCCCCATCTCCTGCACGTATGCCTCAAGCTGACTAGGAAAATGATAGTGAATGACATAGCGAATATCCGGCTTATTAATGCCCATGCCAAAAGCGTTCGTGGCAAAAATGACTTTCAACTCTCCTTGTTGAAACTGTTCTTGGATCATACGTCTTTCTTCTGGGTTGACCCCACCGTGATAGTAAGCTATGGACGTTATCCCCTGGGCTTGAAAATATTGTGTTAACTCCTCCGTCTTCGCTCTAGAGGAGCAATAGACTAATCCAGCATCCTGACGTCTGTTTAATAGATCGTAGATGAATGTGATCTTTTGTTGTTCGTTCTCAACCCTTTGAACATAGTGATAAAGGTTTTCTCTATTTACGGAGGAAATGAACGACTTCGGGTTCACCATGTCCAAGTAGAACAGGATATCGTTTTTTACCTCCGTTGTCGCTGTTGCAGTCAAAGCCATACATGTGGGTTGCCCCAGTTTTTTTCTAATATGGGCTAGGCGTAAATAGTCCTGTCGAAAATCATGTCCCCATTGAGAAATGCAATGTGCTTCATCAACAACGAATAGCGAAACCCTACGTCGGCTTAAGGCACGCATGATCGTGTCGTTTTGTATGCCTTCAGGAGAAACGTATATAAGATTATACTGGTGGATATGAGCCAGAATGGCACCTTTCTCTGCCCCCGATAAATGCCCGTGTATGGCTACTGTATCCTTACGTCCATGTAAATGCGCGTCCCGTACTTGGTCTTCCATCAAAGACACGAGCGGTGATATGACAACCGTTGCAGCTGGCAATAGGAGAGACGGGATTTGGTAGCATAAAGACTTTCCACCACCCGTTGTTTTAATCACTAGGGTATCCCTTCCCGATATCACACACCGTATAATTGAAGCCTGATCTTCTCTAAAATCATGATAGCCGTAGACTTTTTGCAGCGTTTGTTGCATAAGCTCATCCGACACTTGATGTCCGTGATTGTATTCAAGATATTGGTTTGTGGACATGACGTATGGCCTCCTTTACTAAAGCCAAACGAATTTGTAAGTAGGTCACTTGAGACCCTAACTCCGTTTTTATGACACTTAACTTCTTGGTTTTCAGCTTCTGACTGACATTGAGAATCCGCTCTAACACTTCTGATGGCAGAAACGGTTGGACAGAAAAACTAGGATTTTTAGAGGCAATTTCGACGACGTGATCCTCAATTGTGCTGACCTTCAATCCTCTTTTATAGGCAATAGCTTGGAGATCAAATCCTTGGTCTAGATATTTTAAAGTTTCAAAGGCTGAAAGAGTGAGCCCAACATGCTTGTCCTTTAAGACGCCATCTCCTTCTTCAACCTTAGCAAATGGCTGCAGATCAGGGTGAGACTTAGCGTGTTGCATGCACTCTCTAGCCCCTTGGAGCCAAAATAAGCGTAAAACTGCTTCAGGCAGGTCATAAAGCTGCTCAAGTTGTTGAAAGGTTCGCCCCGCAACGCCGTATCCTGTTAAACGTGACACACACAACGACGGGAATAAGGGATCGGTACACTGCTCGAACACGTCACGCAAAGCCCCTTTAAAACGACGAATGCCTTCTACTTTGTCCTGCGTGCGCCTCCACTTCTCCTTGACCCACATCTTGCTCTCTAAATCCGACACGATCGGTTGAAATGATGCATGTTCATTTATATGATGAGAACACACCTGCATCCATAATTGCAAACGTCTCCAGAAAGTGAAAACTTGGGTGGCCGGTAAGGAAGTGGATTGTAGTCCAGAACGTTGAGCCAAATCTAAGCTTTTCCATTGCTGTATCACATCAGCGTAATAAGCTGGCTGTATCGTAACATAAGAAGCCTTAGAAGCATCAACGGAAACAACCTTGTTCTCCTGTTTAAGCTGTTGGACACAAGAATCAAACGACGAACGTTCTAGGTGTGGTAAAGCTCCGTACCAGTTTTGAAATCCAAATAGAGTGGTGTCCTGAATCGCCTGCCCACTTTTCTTGCCTGTGAGTATGTAATAGCAACCCTGCACACTTCTTTCCCCGTTTAGTTTGTCAATCATATATAAGATAATGAAATCGAGTCCATTTAACATGTTTCTTCACACTTTTACGTTTTTCTATTATTTTAACATGCCTCTTCCACTCTCACGCGATTTTTTTTATACTAGTTTAATAGATTGGGGGTCATCACGTGTCATCTCGATTAACAAAAACAGACTTTATGGTGGTCTATGCCATTTTAATCTCTCTTTCTCTATTTATCGGAGGGTTTTTCTTGGGTGCGAAGGTGGGTCATGACCGAGCAGAAGAGACATTCACCACCTTACTGACGTCAATGGAAGGCGAAGAGCATGAAGAAACGATGCAATACTCACACACTGACTTCATGTCATACTATTATGACGCTTATCAGCCATTTAAAGAGTTTAGGAGAGATTACTTGGCTTTTTTCGACCAATTTGAATCCGTTCCAACAGATCAGCAAATGGAGCTCATCACTCAGCTCAAAGGACGGACGCAACAGATTAAGGCTACATTACAAGGGGCACCTTATCCACAATCGTCACCCTTACTAAAAGAGAGCATGTTACAGTACATTGAAGCGTTATCAGCTTTTGAAAAAGGACTAAAAGAAGCGGAAAATAAAACTGACTTAACAACTGATCAGATCAAGCTGTTAGACGATCCACAGTTTCAGGCAGGACAAGCCGCCTGGCTCAGAGGTCAAACCCTGTTTTATGAGGCGCTTGTCCTATGGGAAAGCATCTATGAGACGAATGAAGCACCAGATTTCGTCGAAGCCCCACTGGACATTCGCATTGATCATTGGGTGGCGTATGGTTTCCATCGTAAGAATGAAGTTATAGCTAAAGCCCTGGAAGAAAAAGAGATTCTCACTTACTTCAACCCTGAGGATGCGCAAATTTATTTAGCGTCCTATGCCAACCAACAGGGAGAAAACGCCCCTATCAATACAGTGGCTGATGCATTAGACGTTTTAATTGCGAGTAATTCAATACAAGAAGGCGCTTTCCTAGAGCAAACCACACCGCAAGAGCAAGAGGACCTACCGTCACCGATTATTCCTCTCTTTAACCCTTGATCCGTAATGTCATGATACATGGGTGTATATAAAAAGCCCGAAACATCAGGAGATCATATGTTTAGGGGTTGTTTCGGCTTTCTTTTCCTCTAGCTTCTTGCTATAATGTTAAGTGTTAGAATACATAGTGATAGAGAAAAGGAGCTGTATGTATGGCATTTGAGAACCGTGTCGTAGATGCTTTCATCGAAATTCCAACAGGTAGTCAGAATAAATACGAGTATGATAAAGAGACGGGGACGTTCAAATTAGACCGTGTCTTGTACTCCCCTATGCACTATCCAACTGAGTACGGTTATTTGGAGAATACACTAGCGTTAGATGGTGACCCACTCGATATCTTGGTCCTCACCACATTCCCTACATTCCCTGGATGTGTGATTTCTTCACGTGTGATTGGCGTTCTCAATATGTCCGATGATAAAGGGCAAGATGAGAAGCTCCTCGCTGTACCAGTGGATGACCCGCGTTGGGATGCCGTGAACACTTTAGAAGATGTGCCAGAACATAATCTAAAGGAAATTGAACATTTCTTTAAGGTGTACAAAGACCTTGAGAACAAAGAAACAAAAATTGAAGGATGGGAAGGTCCTGAAAAGGCTGCACAATTAATAGATGAGTGCATTGACCGCTTTCCTGGGTAAGAAACCTTTAAACCAAAAGCCAATATGATCATAAAGTAGGTAGTTCAGTTTTGGAGTACAAACATTAAATTGTACTCCAAAATGGACTACTTTTTTAATGATAACTACATAACAAATACTTCAATTTACTTCTTATTAGAAAAGGACATGGTTTACCAAAGAGGTGGAAAAATGAAAAATCATTACAGCTCATAAATGTCGCTGCTTTAACGCACGAATCCCATCTTTACATACCCCGTATGATAACCACGAACACCCTTGACACAAGTGGTCTAAATCTTCTGGATCGACTTTGTCGGCTACTCGTTGCACCAATTCACTTTTAGCATATTTGTCTCCCGGTTGGAGATCGAGATGATGGATGACATGATGGTCTAAGGACAAGACATGGTCGTTAGAACTCGGACTTTTCTCACACGTTGTTTGCCCCTGATGAGGACAAGCCTGACAGGTGTCATCGAGGTCTGCCACCACTTCTATATCAAAATCCTTATTGTCATCTCTTATATCGCCCACGACCTGACTCATTTTGTCCACGAACTGTGGACTATATCCCATGCCTTTAAAACCATGAACACAAAGCAAATGATGACCTCTTAGACGGTACATTTTCAATTAACCTCCTTTGGACATGAACAAAACACGAACATTAATTTCAAAAACTTTATACATTGTACGTTTTTTCGAGCAAAAAGCGTTGACGATTTACTCAAAGCGTGATAGATTTATTTACAAATCATCACAGACATACACGCTAGACAGTGGCCATGGATAAGAGGTAAAAGCTTACCCTTCATCTTTGTCACTGTAAATATCTACACAACCCCTCACCCTATGTATATCAAAGATTTGTTATACATATAGTATCATGAACAGAAAATAAAGACGTGGATAAAGATAACTTTATTGAAGCATAGATCTACAGAGAGCTGGTGGTTGCTGCGAACCAGTGGTCTACTCAATAAAGAGCACTTTGGAGTCGTTAGATTGAACACAGAGCGTTTAGTAGGTCTAAACGGGTCAGCACCGTTATATGCTTTGGTCACGAACCAATGAAGACTAAGATTGCGAAGTCTTAGAAAAATAAGGGTGGTACCGCGTAATGTTCATCACAACCTTTCGCCCCTTACCAATGTGTAGGGGTTGGAAGGTTTTTTATATATCTAAAAAAAACTTAGCAAGAGTGAGGAGGAGAGAAACATGCTGCAAGACCATAGTATTTTACGAATTCCTGGGCCTACTCCCATTCCGCCCAGTGTGAACCAGGCTATGTCTCAAGCCATGGTGGGCCACAGAAGTGAGGCGTTCAAACATTTGCTCAGTCGTGTCGCCCCTCGGTTAAAACCTATCTTCGGAACTAATCAGGATGTGCTCATTCTAACTTCTAGCGGTACTTCAGCTTTAGAAGCGGCCGTTGTCAACGCCGTTAAAGAGGATGACGAGGTGCTTGTTCTCGTCACTGGATCATTTGGTGATCGCTTCGTCAAAATATGTGAAGCATACGGTATTAAAGTTCACCGGTACGATACAACTTGGGGAAACGCCGTACAACCTGAGGAGCTAAAAGAGGTACTGCAACAGCACCCTCAGGTCAGTGCCGTCTTTGCCACTTACTGTGAGACATCAACAGGGGTCCTTAACCCTATTGAAGACCTCTCTAAAGTGATCAAACAAGAGAGTGACGCTCTGTTTATTGTCGATGGCGTCTCTTGTGTCGGGGCTGTTGAGGCTCAGATGGACGACTGGGAGATCGATATTCTCGTCACAGGTTCTCAAAAGGCTTTCATGCTCCCTACAGGACTATCTTTCGTAGGTGTGAGTCCTCGTGCATGGGAAGCGATCGAAAACAATCCCCGTCCCCGTTTCTATTTAGATCTGAGAAAGTACCAATCACAGCTAGAACAAAACGCAACCCCGTTTACACCTGGTGTGTCTCTGATTTTTGGTTTAGAGAAGGTCTTGGATCTACTAGAAGCGGAGGGGTTGGATCAGGTGTACCGTCGTCATCAGACGATGAAAAATATGACCCGCGCAGCGTGCCAAGCGCTTGGTCTTCCACTTCTAACGGATGACAAAGCCGCTTCTCCTACCGTTACAGCCATTAAACCGGAGACGTTCGCTGCAGATGATTTACGAAACGTCATGCGTCAATCCTTTTCCATCACACTCGCAGGCGGACAGAACCATATGAAAGGGCACATTTTTAGAATTGGACATATGGGCTACTGCTCACCGTTAGACGTCCTACAATGTATCAGTGCCCTCGAATGTGCGCTCGTTGAACTCGGTGACGATATTACGTTAGGCCAAGGTGTAGCAGCAGCTCAGGAGGTGTATATCCATGACTTACAAAATACTCGTTAGTGATCCATTAAGTGATGATGGCATTCAAAGTTTATTACAAGCAGACGATGTTGAGGTTGTTAAAAAAGTGGGACTCTCAGAAGAAGAACTTATCGCCCTGATTCCAGATTTCGATGCGCTCCTCGTCCGGAGTCAAACACAAGTGACAGTTGACGTGATCCGCAAAGCCACGAATCTGAAAGTCGTAGGAAGAGCCGGTGTGGGTGTCGATAACATTGATCTCACAGCCGCCACAGAGCAAGGGGTCATCGTCATTAATGCCCCGGACGGGAATACGATTTCAACGGCTGAGCATACCATGTCAATGCTACTGTCTCTCGCACGTCGTATCCCGCAAGCGTATCATAGGCTGAAGCAACACGTGTGGGACCGAAAAGCGTTCGTAGGCGTGGAACTTAGCAGCAAAACACTCGGTATCGTCGGTTTGGGTCGGATCGGAAGTGAAGTCGCTAAGCGCGCCAAAGCGTTTAACCTTTCCATCGTGGCTTACGACCCTTACCTTACGCCCGAAAAGGCAGATAAACTCGGTATACAGTGTGGGACCTTAGATGAGGTGCTTCGTGCAGCTGATTTTATCACCGTGCATACACCACTCATCAAAGAGACCAAACATATCATTAACCGAGAGGCGTTTGCCAAAATGAAAGATGGCGTCCATATCTTAAACTGTGCCCGTGGTGGCATTATTGACGAGGAAGCCCTTTACGAGGCTATTATTGATAAAAAGGTAGCGGGAGCAGGACTAGACGTCTTTGAAGAAGAACCCGCCACGCATCACAAGCTATTAGAACTACCGGAAGTGATCGCGACACCTCACCTAGGGGCCAGCACAAAGGAAGCCCAGCAGAACGTGGCGATTGATGTGAGTCGAGAGGTATTGCACATTCTTAGAGATGAACCGTTTAAAAATGCCGTCAATCTCCCATCCGTTCCGGCTCATATAATAAACAAGGTGCAACCATACTTTTCCTTAAGTGAACAGCTCGGTTCCTTTCTCGCTCAGTTAGCTGTAGGTGCCCATGAGGAGATTGACATTAAATATACGGGAGAGCTCACCGATTTTGATGTGGCCCCCTTAACGCGCAATGTCGTTAAAGGGATACTCTCCTATCACCTAGGCCATCAAGTCAATTACGTTAACGCCCCGCACCTGGCGAAACAAAGAGACTTGACCGTCAACGAGCAAAAGACGTCCTCTAGCAAAGGCTTTACCAACCTTATAACGGTCGAGCTTCGTACAAACCAAGAAACAAGGAAGATTTCTGGTACGCTGCTCAATGGCTATGGTGCTCGTATTGTCAAAGTGGATGAGTATTCAGTTGATGTTACACCTTCAGGACATACACTCTATATCCATCATCAGGATAAACCGGGTGTCATCGGACGTGTAGGCACGTTACTAGCCGAACACGGAGTGAATATCGCTACGATGCAGGTAGGAAGAAAGGATATCGGCGGGGACGCCATTATGATGTTGACCATTGATAAACCAGTATTGCCAAAAGTTCTGGAACATCTTGGAGAATTGAACGAAATTATGACCGTTACAGAAATTGACCTATAGGTAACGCCCCACAGCAAGGGGAAACAGATTGGATAACTTAATATATTTCTTAATAAAGCCTTCAGGAAACATTATCCTGAAGGCTTTTGTTTTTCTCTATTCTCATTTACGACATGGTTTTTCACACTGACCCCAAATATCCTATTAGACTGTACCTCACTTATCATTAGCCTAGTGGATGGGCCTGTCTTTCACGTTTTGTAAACGTCTGAATCTCTTGGTAACCGACCGATTTTGCCAATGATATCGCTTGGTCATAAGCATAGCCAATATGGTCAGGGTGATGGGCATCTGAACATATCACGATCCCAACACCCGCATCCTTACATTTTTGAAGTAATGCAGGTTCGGGGTAAATCTCCTCTACTGGCTTGCGTAAACCTGCTGTACTGATTTCAATACACGTCCCTGAATCGGCTAACGCTTGGACGACACGGTCGAATTGAGCGTGTAAGAACGCTTGATCCGTGGGACGATAGTTAAAGATTTTAACAAGGTCTATATGACCTACAAAATCAAATAGCTTAGATTGAGCCAAAGTGACCACCTGATCAAAATAAGCGGTGTAAACGTCGTGTATGTCTCGCTTCTCGTACTCATCTCTAAAATCCATGAGGTCAATGCCCCAATCTCCAATCCAATGTACAGAACCGATGACATAATCAAAAGGGTACTGTTTAATAAAGGCTTCCATTTCTTTTTCTTTACCAGGTGTATAATCCATTTCAATCCCCATCTTGACTTTGTAACCGGCTGAACGAGCCTGCTCAAATAGGTCCAAGTATGTTTTCATTTGCAGTCCTCGCCGTCCATTAACCCAGTCGTTAGATAGGATGTTTCTTGTTTCTTCAAAGAAATAGGCGTGTTCTGATATACCTAACTCTTCTATACCCTTAGCTTGGGCTTGTTCTATGTATTTTTCAAGCCAAGTTAAGGAAAAGTCCCCGGTTTCGTGCATGTGAACATGGTAATCTGTTAACATGCTACTCCCCTCCTCCACTTTTTTTACATCATACCATGAACGCTTATCTGAAGAAACGGCCTAATGAAAATAGTAAAGAAAGGACAATACTAAGGATAATCATTGTGACAAACGGAAAGTAAACACGTACGTTTTCTTTTTCATACACGAAATCACCTGGTAAACGTCCCAGTGGGATATGTCTGCCAAGCAGTTGCCACAACAGACCGACCACAATCAGAACGCCCCCTGTGATCATAATCCATTTTGCAATGGGGTTCATGGGATACCTCCTTTTCAAAAATGATATATGGGCTAGTGATTGGCTAGTGATTTAAACATTTCGTGATGTAGTCAAGTAGAATATAGGGAGTGATTATGTTGACCCATCTCAAAAAACAGAGCCGTGTCATCCTCAGTAGTTTTCTACTCATCTTGCTGTTTGTAAGTGTCCCGCCGAATAGCCAGGCGCAAATACCGGAAGAGTACGAAGGGGTACACCTAGAGATTGACCTAGCCACCAATAAGCTCAAGGTGTTCTTAAACACTCACGAAGTCTTTTCCTATTCAGTTGCCACGGGCAGAAATAAAACTAAAACACCACTTGGTGAATTTAAAATTGTGACCAAAGTGAAAGAACCATGGTATTTACCCAAACAAATTGCGGGCGGAGACCCTAAAAATCCGCTAGGAACAAGGTGGATCGGGTTAAGCGTCCCTTATACGAACGGCTATAAATACGGCATTCATGGGACAAATAAACCTCAATCGATTGGTCACTATGTTACGGACGGGTGCATCCGATTGCAGAATGAAAACGTTGAGTGGCTGTATGACCAACTCCAAAAAGGGACGCCCGTCATCATCACAGACTCTTCCCTTACAAATCTTGAATTAAGTGAGAAGAAACAATCCATTGAGGCGCAATTAAAGCAAAAGTACGATGATGACGAAGGGGATAAATCTTAGTCACCTATGCTTCATATAGACAAACAAAAATCGTTACAAAAAAAGCAAAGGTGAATGTCCCTTTGCTTTTATCTTACCCAATTGTGTATGATTTGTTAATATGGTGTCCAACGTACTTGCTTTGCCACTCTCAAACGATTATTGACGGCGTCCCAATTCACAATGTTCCACCAGTTCTCAATATACTTTTTACGATCCGTTTTGTATTGTAGATAATAGGCATGTTCCCAAACATCCAAGACTAAGAGAGGGATAACATCCCATTGGGCAAAATGCTGGTGTTTTTCCGCTTGTAAGATCTCTAAACGCTGGGCTCTAGGTGCCCAAACCAGTATCGCCCACCCGACTCCCTCCACTTTGTCTGCCGCTTCTGTGAAATGTTGCTTAAAACGTTGAAAACTACCGAAGGTTTTGTTGATTTCATTAGCGAGATCACCACTGGGTTGCCCTCCACCTTCTGGCGACATAATATCCCAGAATATGGTGTGTAAGTAATGACCTGAACCATGAAAAGCCGCTTCACGTTCCCAATGTTTTAACAAATCAAAGTTGCCAGTTCGTCTGGCTTCACGCATTTTTCTCTCCGCTTCATTAAGCCCATCCACATAGCTTTGGTGGTGGACATCATGATGTAATCTCATAATTTCCTCTTCAATATACGGCTCTAAGGCATCATATGGATAGGGCAAAGGGGGTAACGTATGTTGTCCGATCGGTACCGTTTGCCTTGGCACAGTATCGCTTTTCTCCTGCTTGGTAGCACCTGACGGTTGTGCGGTTGTTTGAACTGTATCACTTTTTGTCTGTGCTCCTTTTTTGAATTGAGGTTGGAAAAGCTTCTGCAATTGTTGATACAGCTTCTCCGTTTTACCCCGAATATCGGCCTGTTCATGTTCATATCTCCAAGAAGACCCGTTGTTTTCCGATGCATTTGTTTTTGCGATTTTTATCAGCTCTTGCATTTGAAAAAGCCATTTTTGATATTGGTCGATTTCTTTATCTGTGATCTTATGCCTATGTTGCTCAGCATAAGCCATCGCTTGATGAGCCCAATTAATCACATCATCAGACAGTTGGCGTTGAGACATAACGACGCTAGAACCTCCTCTTATAGCGAACGAATCATGAGTGTCCGTAATACTATATGTTCGCCTAGAGAAAAAGGTATCTCGTCTATGCCTCCCACCTAAAAAACTTTGACGCCAATGCAAAACTGACCACAAACCATGCTATTAATATCAATGTTGGTACCCATAAATCTATAATACCGGCGCCCGTGTTCATGACCTGTCTTAACACATCACTCAGGTGAGATATGGGAATTGCATAAACAACCGGTTGAAGAAAGCCAGGCATATCAGAAATAGGAAAGAATATCCCCCCTAAGAAAAACATAGGGAACGATATAAAACCTGCGACAGGAGCTGCATGCTCTGGTGTTTTAGCCAAACTTGCGATAATAAAACCTAAAGACATAAACACTAATGTTCCTAATATGAGATAGAAGAGGAGTACAAGCCAATGGCCATTCATCTGAGCCCCTAAAACGAATATCCCTACAGAAAGAACTAATATGGCTTGCGTCAGATTAAGTGCTGTTCTTGCCGTGATCTGTGCTGCAATAAACGTGCTCGCTTTGAGGCCTGTGGATTGTAAGCGTCTAAGAATGCCACGCTCTCGCCAAGATGCAATTTGGGCTGCCACCCCATTTAAATTACTGGAAAGTATCATCAACGCCGCAATACCTGGGACCAGAAAGTCTAAATAGGTTAATTGAAGAGATTGAAGTCCCTTTCTCTCCGTCAGCACGATTTCCTCAAAATCACCCCATTCTTTATTGATCTCATCCACGACTTGATCGACAAGTGCGAACCCAACCTCAGATACGGATTGATTCACCTCATCATAATAAACATCAAAAGTGGGTTGCTTTCCATGCTCTAACTGATGGCCAAAACCTGCAGGTATCCCAACCATTAAACTCAGGTCACCGTCTTGGACAGCTTGCTTTCCTTCTTCTAATGTGGACAAAACATGAACATCTATAACTTCAGTCTCGACAAAGGCGCTTTTTATGCGGTCAGAAGAAGCACTCTGATCTTCATCATACCAACCGATGGTCACGCTGGTTTCTCCGCCGTTACCTAAAAATAGGCCTAGCATAACCATGAGAACCAGAGGAAAGAATGTTGTCCACAATATCACGGTCTTATTACGTAAGAATAATTTTAACTGAGCTAATGTGAGTTGTTTGAAGGATTGCATTAATCTCGAAGGCTCCTTCCTGTAAGATGTAAGAAGACATCCTCTAGGGTCGCTTTACGGGTCTGTAATTCTAATAGGTGTTTTTGGTTCTTTTCAGACCATTTAATCAGTGATATCAATGTTTGCTGCAAGTCTTTTGTATATAATACAACTTTACCGTCCTTATATGTAGCATTGACGACTCCCGCTATTTCGTCACTAGGGTAACGCTCCTCTGACCATGTAAAGGCCACGGCACTGTCCATATTTAGTTCCTCTATCAGTTGATCTGGTGTATCTAGTGCTTTTAATTGCCCTTGATCCATAATCGCTAGACGGTCACAAAGCTCATGTGCCTCCTCCATATAATGAGTGGAAAGAAGTATGGTTTTACCCCTGTTTTGTAAGTCTTGTATAATATCCCACAATGCCCGTCTTGCCTGGGGGTCAAGACCTGTTGTAGGTTCATCCAAGAAAATCACGTCAGGATCATGAATAAGTGCTAAACCGATTGCTAGCCTTTGCTTTTGACCTCCAGAAAGTGATTTAACAAGGCTGGCCTTTTTCTCTACTAGGTTCATCTGTGATAGAACGTCGCCGACCCCTAAAGTCGCTTGATAGAAGCTCGCATAGAGGTGTAACGTTTCTTCTACGGTGAGCAAATCAAATAGTGACGTTGATTGTAATTGAATTCCGATCATGGTGCGAATCTTTTGCCTGTATTGTTCTACAGAGTATCCCGAAATATAGACTTCTCCTTCATCAATCTTTCTTAACCCTTCCATCATTTCTAAGGTTGTTGTTTTTCCTGCACCATTAGGCCCTAATAGACCAAATATCTCGCCTTTTTTCACTTCAAAACTGACGCCATTGACCGCTTGCAAATCTTCGTATTTTTTGCGCACATCATGGACACGTATGATTGAGCTCAACGCCTCAACCTCCTAATTTCTGCGTTCGTTTTTGTTATTATCATTTGGTTCCTGTCATTCGTATCAAATTAATCGTACAACAACTTTTGATTCCATTCTAATATTATAGACAAGATATCACCTTTTCGCGATGATCAATCATTATTTTTCGGTGCTCAAACACTTGAAAATTAGCGAAAATGTTCGTTTTGTTCTCAAAAAACAAGAAACCTGTAGATTATATTTCTACAGGTTTCTTGTTGATTTTTCTTCCCGTTAAGCTATAATAAATGAGAATGTAGCTAACCAGAATATGCTATTCCTTCCCAGTATAGTATATTCTGGGTCTATCCAACGTCAGGAAAACCTGCATAACTCAATAGCTGATCTTCACCAACGGCTGGGTGTCCTGGACTTTGCGGCGTGACATCTCCTTCACCAACGGCTGGGTGACCTGGATTAGCCCAAGCACCAATACTAAACACACAAATGAACACAAATGTCAGCGCTCCTGTTGCAAAAAACTTCTGCCACTTACTCATACACGTGTCCTCCCTTCAAATTTTAAAAAATATTTAATTATATGCTGCTTCAATAGCTGTTGGGCGTTCCCCTCGTTCATAGAGTTCAACGCGAGCCATATTAGCAGCAAACTTATAATTAATTTTCTTAAATGCCTCGATTGATCTATATAAGTAATCGACATTATCGGTTGCGAGGCCCATGTAAAAGTAGTGATAACCCATCTCTAAATAACCAAATTGGTCTATCTCCAAAGCGTTTAGCAATTGAATCGCTTTTTTCTTGTTTTCCTTTCTCACTTCCGCATGTGCTCTCTCATGTATATCTCTGGTTTGATTACTATAAATCATAAGATCGCCAATGACGGACCAATAATTATTAAAGAAGACGATACTCCTCTTAACGTTATTTATCTTGGTCAGTTCTCCTAATTCTTCATAGATATCCAGAGCCATCTGGAGCGCGTGTATTCCTTTGTCGTAGTCTTCAAACAGGTAGGAAATGCCAAGTGTATGGTATGCGGATGCAATGTACGCTTGAGTAGAACAGTAGTTAATAATGACATAAGCATGTTCGCGAACCTTGTCCACTTCATTCTGACTAAGATAATAGTTAGATAAGAGCTGACATAGCCGAAAATGATAAAAAGGTTCAACACATGAATCCTTTATTTTTTCAAGCTCATCTCTAATTTGAACGAGCACGTGTTTCAGAACACCAAGTTCACGATTGTCATAACAACTGTAGGCGTGGAGTAATCGGTAGGCACAGAACATGAGAGGTTGGTCAGAAGTTTTGTATTGAACAGATTTTAGCAAATCATGTGGTGTGATCTCGCCTCTAAGACGTTGTAAAAAAAGTTGGTATATGCTTGTCCATTCTTGTATTTGAGGATCTTTCGTATGTTGATTAAGGTCTATTATATCCTGCAGTTCATCAAGGTTAGCGTTAAAGCAAGCTTCTTCCATTTGAAAGACGTAAAGGACAGTGTCTTCAAAATAATCTTTTATCATTGTGGTATTCACGGGTGGCATGCGGTTTAATCCTTTCAACAGAATCTCCCCCAATCACCAATATAGCGACAAGCCATAACAAAATAAGATCTTATTTATCTACATTATACAATATATGGCAAACATTTAAATAGGCCTTTTTTACCATCTATCAGGTCCATGTCATTATTAAATTTGAAAATATTGGTTTGTGGTCATACTTAAGATCTAGATTAATATTTGCGTCAGTTAATAAAATGCTGCCTCTATTGCTGAAGATCTCTCATTAAGCTTGTATAGTTCTAAACGTCCAAGATTGGCATAGAATTTATCGTCCATATTTTTGAAAGAGATTATAGATTGATAAAAGTCATCTATTGAGTTGTAAGTCAGTCCTTTAAAATAGTAGTAAAATCCTTTACTTGTTGCACTTAATGCAGGGACATCAATACGCTCTAATATGTTTTTAGCTTTAGATATGTTACCTAGGCGTACTTCGCCGTGAACGTGTTCTAACATGTCGTCCTGTTGATTGCTAAATAACATATACTGATTAGACTGGGACCAATAGTGATTAAAAAAAATAATGGTTCTTCGTATACCTATATTATGACTTCGCTGCCCAAAGAGCTGATACATTCTCAGTGACCTCTTCAGATTTCGCATGCCGGAAGTATAGTCATCGTAGAGATAGCTAATACCTAGGGTGTGATAGGCGGAAGCGATATAAGTGGGATTATTACTGTTGTCAATAATATACTGACAACCTTCTTGTGCTTCTTGGATATAAAACGTTCGGAGGTGATAGTTGGTCTGTAGCTGCACCAGCCTGAGTTGATACATCTCCTGGAGCTTCCTATCATCCATTAGAGGAATTGACTCTTTAATTTCTCTTAATACACTAGAGATCAATCCAAATTCGTGGCTATCATAATAGGCATACCCCTGAATTAAACGATATAAAACAAATAAATTAGGATCATCCGATGTTTGATATTGAATTTTTTGAATAAGATCTTGTGGTTCAATCTTTTTCTGTGAACGGAGCGCGAGAAGGTGATAAGCCGATCGCCATTCTGCTAAGTTATCCAAGCCGTCGTCTCCACGAAGTGAGTGGTCCAGTTCTTCAATCCTGCCAAGATAACTTAGGATTTCCCACTTAAGCTTGAGATTACCATGTTCGTACTGCAACATTTTAGAAGCTAGTCCTCTATCATGTCTCATGACCGTCTCCTTTATTTGCATTTAAATTGCACTTTTAGTGCGTTACCTTTATTTTACTATATTAATAGCAAAATTTCTGCACGGTTCTACAATTCATGTCCAATATATGGCATGTATGGGTGATATGAATTCATGTCAAGAGCTGGATTTTTTATTATAACGGCTTATATAACGGCTATGAAAGGTATCATGAGCCCACCTAGGCCAATGGCTCGGTAGGGCTCAATTTTTATTAAGCTTCTGTTTTGAGACCACGGATCAAGACTTTTGCCACTTCAGGCCTAGAGATTTGTTCGGGTAATAGTTTCCCCTCTCTTAACAATGCACGTACTTTTGTACCGGATAATTTAAAGTGATCCTTCTCGCTATGTGGGCAGGTTTTGTATGAAGCCATACTGTTACAAGCATGGCAGTAAAAACTATGCTCAAAGAATAAAGGTTTAATGCCCAACTCTTCTTCAGAGAAGTGGACAAAAATTTTCTGAGCATCATAGGTACCATAGTAATCTCCCACACCAGCGTGATCACGGCCAATGATGAAATGCGTACAGCCATAATTTTTTCTGACTAAAGCGTGATATACTGCTTCCCTAGGTCCTGCATAACGCATAGCGGCTGGGAACACACCTAGCAGCACTCTTTTTTTCGGGTAGTAACGCTCTAATAGAACTTCATAACTTTCCATTCTCACAGATGCAGGGATATCGTCACGCTTCGTTTCTCCTATTAGAGGATGTATAAATAGGCCATCTACACTTTCTAAGGCAGACTTTTGAATGTATTCATGAGCCCGGTGAATTGGATTACGGGTTTGGAAGCCAACGATAGTCTGCCAGTTTCGTTCAGAGAAAATCTGCCTTGTCATTTCAGGTGTATAAAAATGCGCTTCAAACTGTTGCGGCTCAGGTCTTTGAATCACTTCGATCGGTCCACCCAGGTATACAGCCGGTCTGTTCATGAGTTTTTGTACCCCTGGATGCTTTTTCTCTAGGGTGCGAAACACACATTGGGCTTCCTTTTCTTTATCTGGCTTAAACTTATCCGAAACGGTTAAAACCGCATACACCTCACCCTCTTTGGCAAGAGCGACTTTCTCTCCAATATACAATTGTTTGGAGAACATTTCATCAACGGCTAGCGTAATTGGAATGCTCCAAACGAGACCATTGGCAAGGCGCATCTCTTGAATCACAGTATCATAATCTTCCTGGCACATAAAACCTGTCAGAGGTGAAAACACGCCTGTGGCAATACATTCTATATCAGATAGTACCCATTGATCGATCTCAATGTGTTTTATGTGAGGTAACTCCGCTACGAGGTCAGCCTTTTGTTCTTCGCAGACCATGCGATTAATTAATTGACCACCATGAGGGGAGATCAATTTTGTCATATCTCGACTCCTCCCATATCAGTGTTATTTCATTTATGCAATCCACATTCAGTTTTTTGATAGCCGCCCCAACGTCCAGAACGAGGATCTTGCCCGTCTTGCACAGGTCGCGTACACACGCTACAACCGATGCTCGGGTAATTTTGGTCATGTAATGGATTGTAAGGGACGTCATGCTGCTCTATATACGTCCAGATATCCTCTTCAGACCAATCAGCCAATGGATTTAGCTTGAGGAGTCCAAACTTTTCATCCCATTCAACTTTCTTACTGTGTCTTCTCGTCCATGACTGTTCCCTACGTATACCAGTGACCCAAGCATCATATTTGTTTAAGGTTTCTTTTAGTGGCTCGACTTTACGAATTTGACAGCACAGATCAGGATTCGTTTCCCATAATTTATCTCCATGCCTCAAACGTTGTTCCTTTAGGGTGAGTGCCGGCTTCACTTGAATAAAAGAAACGCCATACTTTTCTGATAATTTATCTCTCGTCTGATATGTCTCTGGGAAATGTTTATCCGTATCTAAGTAGAAGACCGGGGCTTCAGAGTTTATATTCATTAACATATCTAGAAGGACCACATCTTCTGCACCAAAGCTACAAGCTAAGGTACACCGGTTGCCAAGTGTCTTAACCGCCCAGCTGAGTATGGCTTCCGGTGATTGACTCTCATACTCCTGGGCTAAAGCCGTTATCTCTTGCTCAGTCCATTGACTCTTCAAGGTTTTCATTGCTATCTCCCCCTCCTCCGTCATTCCTTTATCAGCTTATGCCTAATCCCCTCACACTGACACCAAAAATCCTAACTTGGTCCTTACTTTGGTAAAAACTGTAGCTTGATACAGGGCTCATAAATACTTGCTAAGGTGGAATCCTATGCAATAGTTCTGATGAAAAGGAAGAGTGCGATGGCTAAAAATAAAAAAACCCTCGACTTAATTGCATTAGCGAGTGTCCCATTTATCATGGTTCTAGGTAATTCTATGCTTATACCGATTCTTCCCCAAATGAAGAACGAATTGCAAATATCACAACTTGAAGTCAGCTTAGTCATCACGTTGTTTAGCATCTCTGCAGCGATCATGATTCCATTTTCAGGTTTTCTCTCTGATCGCTTTGGACGAAAAAAAGTGATTATACCGTCTTTGATGTTATTTGCCCTTGGAGGTGTCGTCGCAGGTTTAGCCTCCTGGTTTCTAGTGGAGAAGACAGCGTATTGGACCATGCTCGCCGGGAGAACCATCCAAGGCATTGGTGCAGCGGGAACAGCGCCTATTACGATGGCACTGGCAGGCGACATGTTTAAAGGAGGCGCCCAGAGTAAAGCGCTTGGTGTGATTGAGGCGACAAACGGTCTAGGTAAAGTGGCCAGCCCCATTCTAGGGACTCTGATCGCATTTATTGTGTGGTTCGCACCTTTCTTCGCCTTTTCAATCTTATGTGTGTTTTCAATATTAGCCATGATTTTTATGGCTAAGGAACCCCCTTTAAAATCTGAGCCACCGAAATTAAAGGCCTATATTTCTTCCGTTGTAGATATCTTTAAGACGGACGGACGTTGGCTTATTGCCACCTTTTTTATTGGAACGATAGGGCTATTTGTTCTTTTCGGTGTTCTCTTTTACCTATCTGACATATTAGAGACACGTTATCAGATAGATGGGTTATACAAGGGGTATATCCTGGCTGTACCCTTATTGGCCATGGCAACAACCTCTTATATTACGGGGCGGTTAATTAAAAAGAAATTTCCTTTAATGAAAAAATTGATTGTCATCGGTCTACTCCTCATGGCCTCAGCTTTAATACCCTTAATGTTCTTAGAACAACTGGTGGTGCTTATCCTTTTACTTGCTGTGAACGGCATTGGAACAGGTTTAGCCCTTCCGTGTATAAACAGCTTTATAACTGGGTCCGTTAATAAAGCAAAAAGGGGGATGATCACCTCCCTATACGGAAGCGTTCGTTTCGGTGGTGTTGCGCTCGGTCCTCCTGTGTTTGGATGGTTAATGACCATGGAGTCATGGATATTGTTTGGATCTAACGTTGTCCTCATTTTGTTAGCCGCATTTTGGGCCATTTTTGCTATTCGTGTGGAAAACAAAGGGAAAGGTGACAGTAGTGACAGCAGTGACAGTGAAGATGAACATAATGCAGCTTGGGAACGTCTGGCCCTATCGAATAGTACCCCATAAACAACTATTAGCACGTAAAAAGCCTTTGACTCAGGTGATGTCAAAGGCTTTTTTCAAAATCGTGTTCATTCATGCTTGTAAAATCTTTTTTGCTTTTACTTCTTTTTTACGATCTCACGGGACCTTAACTTAAGATTCGTTGTCCTCGTTTTCTTCTTCATCTTTTAGTTTAATCTGTTCTCCACCACAGTATATTTTAACGAACGGATCTTTTTTTACTCCGACGACATCTTTTAAACCAGAGATAAAATGGCTGACGATGTCGATATAATTTTGCCTTTCTCCTACATCATCCAGATGCCCCAAAACATAAAGATCATTATCTTCTTTAAAGATATACAACAGATAACCTAACATTTTTCCTTTATTGGAAACAACGTTGAATATTTCACCTGATGGCGTACGATATTGTGGTTGTAAATAGAGCATATCTATTTCCTCCTTCTCTTCTCTCTTAACTAAAATAAGCTAAATCCCGTCACTTTATACATAGACGCGCATACATTGGGCATATATCCACTTTTCTATTCTAATGAACAAGGGGAGATTATATGTCTCAGCGTACACATCCTTGGCCAGCTGGATTAGTTGATCCGACATCTCAGCGAGATCCAAAGCCTCGTCGCACCGGATTAACGATGGTGATTGACAAGGGATTAGGCCTTACACAATTTCAAGATGTCTTAGCCTTGGCTAACGAATATATTGATTTTATAAAATTAGGGTTTGGCACATCAGTTCTATATCCCGAGATTATACTAAAAGAGAAGTTAGCTTTAGCAAAAGAGTATGGGGTAACTTTATACCCTGGAGGTACGTTTTTTGAAGTGGCCTTCGTTCAAGATCGAGTCTCTTCATATTTGGAGCATATCGTCAAACGCGGGTTTAAAACAGTGGAAATCTCCGATGGTTCGACTGACATCCCACTTAAAGACCGTTATAATGCTATCAAGCTGGCTAGGTCCATGGGCCTAAAAGTGATAACGGAATGTGGAAAAAAGACAACAGGAAGTGTTTTACAGTTTCAGGACATGCGTAAAACTGTCCTTTCTGATCTAGAACATGGTGCAGAATATGTCATTGTGGAAGGAAGAGAATCAGGCGAAAACGTCGGCATCTATGATGAGAAGGGTGAGACTGATCCCTATTTACTTCAGAATACCGTTCACGATGTGGCGGGTTATCGTGATGCATTAATTTGGGAAGCACCCAAAAAGGCCCAACAGGTCACGCTCATAGAAGAGCTAGGTCCTCAAGTCAATGTAGGAAATATTCAACCACAAGACATATTGGCGTTAGAGACCCTTCGACGGGGCCTAAGATCGGACACCTTTTTTCTTCATGAGTTTAAAACCTCCATCTTAGAGGAAAAAGCATAAGCAAAAGCATAAATCTTGTCCAAAACTCATAGTGTTTAGTATGAACTGTGGACAGGGGTTTTGGACATGAAAGCTGAATTCATTTTACTTGCGCTCGTCATTATCGGGCTTATTGGCCGGTCGCCTATCATTGCAACGGCCGCAAGCTGCTTATTAGTCATCAGGCTAGCATCACTTCATAACGTGCTTGTCCATCTGGATGAGAGAAGCTTAGAGCTTGGATTATTATGTTTAACAATGGCTGTTCTCGTTCCATTCGCTACCGAACGAATCAGATGGAAAGACATGAAAGTACTTATTACGACACCCTATGGTTTAATTGCACTGATTGGTGGTGCCACTGCCACGTACTTAAACGGCAAAGGATTGGATCTCCTACAGGCGGACCCGGAAATGATTATTGGTCTCGTCGTTGGGAGTATCGCAGGCATTGTACTTTTACGGGGCGTGCCCGTTGGACCTTTAATGGCTGCTGGCATCACCGTTTTGCTTCTACAGATTTTTAAATGGTTTACCTAGCATATTGTTAAGGAGGAGGACCTATGTTACGTAGAAGACAACCTTGGATGCTAACCCTTTTCATTTGTTTGACGTTAACCGGTTTGTTTACTTATCTCATGGATGGGGACACACGCCTAATCTATGCCAACGAAAGTCAAACAGACAAGCCTGACGCTGAATTAAATCAATCGGCTATAGTGGAAACCGTAAAGTCCTATAGTGATCAGTTACATCCTGACGATCAGTTGGTTGAAATAGAGGAGAACATACAGGTGAAAGCGAGCCACCTAGAAGGCGTCGTGATTGATGGGGAAACTTACTATTATCACATCTCCCCTCACATGTCTTATGACCCTGTGGCCACGGGTGAGGTCAGTGTAGAGGATGTTGAGGTGATCCATGATGAAGAATATGATGATTCACTCTTTGTCATTTATACCATACCTAATGATCTAACGCGTTAACCTATTATGGTGTGTGTGGTCAAGGTCCCCTTCAACACCAGAAAAACACCTCTCGTCTGTGTCCAAAAAGTATAGAATATAGCCTTAGAGAGAAACTAAGGTAAACACCGATGACGAGGAGGCTATTTCATGGACTTTGTTTGGGAATCCATTGTATTGGTGTTGACAGGCTTTATTTTGTTAAGATTTGCTGGGCGAAAGTCAATTTCACAGATGACTGTCGCGACCACTGTCATCATGATTTCAATCGGATCTATCATCATTCAACCTATCATTGAAAAAAGTGTCTTAAGGACGATGGGGGCAACCGCTATTTTTATTCTCATCCTCATACTGGTTGAATACTTTGAAATGAAATTTAACGGGTTAGAAAAAATGCTGACAGGAAAATCTAAAGTTGTCATTGAGAATGGTCAATTGAATGTCGATACATTGCGACAACTGCGATTGACCGTTGACAAGCTCGAGATGCAACTTAGGTCAAAAGGCATCACAAACTTGTCCCAAGTGAAGACGGTCACGATAGAAGCGAACGGTCAGATTGGATATGAACTTAACGACGACGAAAAACCGTTAACAGTCGGTGAGTTTAAGAAAATGTTAGGAGCAATCCAGCCTATGAATGCCAGTGCTGGAAACGCTGGACAAGCTATCCCTACAACTCAACTGAATCAAGCACAACAACAGAACCCGACGCAACAGAACCAACAGCAACAAACCCAGTCCCAGCAGAACCAGACTCAACAGGATCAGTCCTCATCTTCACAACAAAACGATGTCCAGGAAGAAAAACAGACCGTTGATGGCAAAAATATATTTTCCGAAGTCAAACAGGTACAAAACAATACTGGCGACAATTCAAAATCGAATAACTCATCCGCCCACCCTAAGACATTAAAATAGTTATATTGAGTGAAACATTGCGTACATGGGTTCGATGTCTATTGATTTAGATTTGATTATATATTGGAGAAGTTGCATTATTCTCTTTGATCTAGCCAGTCTAAAAATTGATCCTGTGACCAAACGACTTGCCGAGGCTTACTACCTTGAGCTTCACTAATCATCCCCTGCTCCTCCATCCAGTCAATCATTCTAGCTGCACGGTTATAGCCTATTCTGAATTTCCTTTGAAGACTTGATGTTGAGGCAGCCCCCTGTTCCATAACGAAAAATCCGGCCTCTTCAATGAGTTCATCCTCTGCCTCACTGTCTCCTGTTGGCTGGTGCAGGTCATTCTCTTTTAATAGAAAATGTTGTGTCTCTTCCTGTGCAACCTTGTTCACCACTGCCTCAATTTCATCATCAGAAACAAAACATCCCTGTACTCGTACAGGCTTTGGAGAGCCATTGGCTAAGAAAAGCATGTCCCCTTTACCTAGTAGCCTCTCTGCTCCTGACGAATCTAATATCGTTCTAGAATCCACTTGAGAGGATACCGCAAACGCTAAACGTGACGGTATATTAGACTTGATCAACCCTGTAATAACATCAACTGAAGGCCTCTGGGTAGCCACAAGTAAATGAATGCCGCATGCGCGTGCTTTCTGTGTAATTCGGCAGATGGATTCCTCTACTTCTGATGGGGCCACCATCATAAGGTCAGCCAATTCATCAATGATGATTAATAAATGTGGTAAGGTCACAGACTCCCCTGTCTTCGTTTTCATGACTTGATTGTATCTGGCGAGGTCTCGGACGCCTTCTTGGGCAAATAGTTGATATCTTCTCTCCATTTCTTCGACGGCCCACTTCAAAGCGGCTGTTGCTTTTTTTGGATCTGTCACAACGGGTGTGACCAGATGCGGGATTTTCTGATAAGGGACAAGCTCCACCACTTTTGGGTCTATTAGCAACACACGTAACATTTCAGGAGACGCATTATAGAGTAAGCTGACGAGTATCGTATTGACGCAAACTGATTTCCCTGATCCTGTCGCCCCAGCGATTAACCCATGAGGCATCTTCTGTATGTCCGTTACAATCGGCTTCCCGTCTATTCCAGATCCTAAGCAAATGCTAAGAGGGGAATCATTTGACTGAAACGCTTCAGAATGTATAAGGTCGCCAAGTAAAACAGGGCTCGGATTTTCATTGGGTACCTCTATCCCGATCGCTTGTTTCCCTGGGATAGGGGCTTCGATTCTAATGGCTTTTGCTGCTAAAGCGAGTTTAATATCATCCTGCAAATTAGTGAACTTGCTAATTTTGATTCCAGGAGCAGGTTGAATTTCAAACCGTGTGACTGTAGGACCTCTGGTTACATCTATTAATTCTGCCTTCAAATTAAAGTGACTGAAAGTGTTGAGAAGTCTCTCTCCCTGTTTCTTTTCCCAATCTGTATCCTGTTGGCGGTTCTGGACAGTTTGTTTAAGTAAATCGGATTGCGGGTAAGAATACGGCTCTCGTTCTAGCGTTTCTGCCTGAGTATCCCGTGTGGGACTGTCACCTGCAGACTGGATTGTCGTCTGCTGCATTCTGGCTTCTCGTCTCCGTTGTTGAGCCTGCCTTATATTCTGTACTGTGGGCTGTTGATCCTGATTGGTGTTGTGGCGTGTCTTCGATTCCAATTCCGATGAGGACGCCTGAGGTAATGCCTGTGATATCTGCGATGACTGTTCATCCGCCTTGCCCATCGTCACTTGTTGTGTAGGTGTAGAGAATAAAGACGTTGTGGGCCTCGTTGGTTCAGCCTGTTTTGTGTCAACGGACGCTTTAGTTTCACTCAGCTGCTGTTGATTTTGATGTTGTTTTTGCTGTTGCTGTTGGTGTTGATTTTGATGTTGTTTTTGCTGTTGCTGTTGGTGTTGATTTTGATGTTGCTGTAGCTCTGGTTGAACATCACCATTAACAAGCCTTTCTTCTGTATCACCACTCTCGTATTGCGGCATTGTTTCATC